>PBGU01000022.1 GCA_002719135.1 Gammaproteobacteria bacterium | reverse complement strand
TTATGGGAGACGCCTAAACCGAGGAGGAATCGATTGTCGGACTGCTCAGCCAGGGTGTTTTGAGCGGCTAGCGTAACGCCCGGTTCTCGGTGGTAGATATTGGCGATACCCGTTGCAATGATGAGGGAGGAGGTATTTGCGAGCAACCACGCTGCATGAACGAATGGATTGCGGCCGACGGTCTCTGGTATCCATAACGCGGAAAATCCCAAATCTTCGATGCGTTTTGCCGTATCGGAAGCTAAAGGCGCCGCCATTCGATCAGTAAAGAACCACACTCCGAGTTTTGAAAGATCCATGAAGCGACTCCTATGTCCCGGTGAATTGCCCGACGCGGCGTTCGGCGACTGCTTTGATACCCTCTTCAGCGTCGTTTGTTGCCCGCAACCATTGTTGCTCGGACAGTTCGTGATCCGTCGCTTTGTCGATTCTTTCGGCGAGTCCTTGGCGTGCCGTTGCACGCACGGATACGATCGCGAGGGGCGCATTTACGGCAATTTCACTCGCAAACTCAACTGCACGACCCCTGAGTCCCTTTTGCTCAACGAGTTCGTCGATCAACCCCATTTCCAGAGCCTCTTCTCCCTTGAGACGACGACCTGTCAGGAACATCAAATTAGCCGCCTGCTGACCCACGATGGCGGGTAGTGTGACGGTAAGGCCAAATCCGGGATGAATGCCGAGTTTGGCGAAATTCGCCGCAAACCTAGCTTCCGGAGATGCAATTCTGAAATCGGCGACAAGCGAGAGTCCGAGACCGCCACCGATGGCGGCGCCCTGAACTGCCGCGACGATAGGCTTTCGTGCTGAGAATAGCCGGACACCCTCGCGATAGAGGGTGCCGGTGGTGTTCATGAAGCCTTCCTCGGTAAATTCAGCGCTCGCAGACGTATCACTTCCACCGCTACCAAAATTGGCACCGGCACAGAATGACTTACCTTCGGACGCGAGCACGATGGCTCTACAGGCAGGGTTGTCGTCTAGGGTGTCGAAGGCATTCGCGATTTGTCGAATAAGGCTTACATCGAAGAAATTGTGTGGTGGTCGTTGGATTTCGACGACCGCGACGTGGTCGTTCAGGGTCACCGAGATATCGTCGTATTGATGCGTCATGTAAGCGTCTCCCCGCGTTCGAGCAGAGCATGGTAGCAGCAGACAATGGGGAACAGGAACGGTCGACGACGAGAGTTTAAGCTGTCCGTTCTCGACTACGAGACCTAGGAGTCGCTACGCATTTCGGTTGAAGAGATATCGACGCGAAAATCTTGCTCAGACACACCCTCAGAGATTCTATTGAGCGGGTCCGGAAGCGATAAGTCGTTCAGTGTTTCGAAGCCATGCTCGCCTAAACGACCATAGACAAGAAATTGAGTACCTAAGTTTTCGAGTTCGTTGAGGGCAGCGTCTCGCGCTACGCTATCAGCGTAGTAGCGGGCCTCGCCAATCCGCTTGATGGTATCTGTGCCGACGACAAAAGTTACCCCGTTCCCTCGACCCAACAAGTTTGCCTTTTCAACGAATGTGGGTGTGTTGGTCAGAACAAATTCGGACTCGACGAATTGTTCGCGACGGCGAGCCAACTCGATGAAATCGAGGAGCGGTTTGTCAACATTACGCACACACAGTTCGAACTGGACGGGCTGCCCGATGCGGCGACTCGCATCGGTTCGCATTTGTACGTGTCCGTCATGCAATGGGTCGAAAGAACCCGGCAGAAAGGCGGTTCCCGGCGTCCCGCAGACACCATCCGAGCCATCGAACAACGCGACGACGTCTGCCGGTGCCGTTTCGACAAAGTCGCGCGTCGTTATTTCGAGAGGGGTACTCCCGAGCCCAAGGGAACGAGCCAGCAGGTTGACTGCCGCGTCTGCCACAACGCGTTCCTCTGAGTCTCTCGTTCGAGCGCCTTTGCGTAGCTCCGCGAACCACGTTTGTGTTGTTGTGCGCGTTTGCATCGCTATATGGGCTCTGTGCATTCCTCGCTTATTCGTCACGCTAGCTAAACTTGCAGTGATGGCGAACCCGAAGGCTTCGGCATCGGCTTTTCCAGACGTGGCCAATAGGGTTGAAGCGCGCAGATACGCACTAACCGCCATCCTTCGGGCTGTTTCGTCACTGCAGGCACCGATATCACTGCGCCCGACCACGTCAGCGAGGGCTTCGAACGCGTAGGGTATTTGGGCTTCGAGCACTGTATTTGATGCACCGGGGACCGTTAGTAAGTCCGAAAGAAAAAGCGAACCGCCACCAGTGACATAGAAAACGCCTTGTTGTGGCGCGTCGTGAATTTTGCCAACCGTGATGTTGCGTTGGTCAAGTTTCACGAATCGAGAAACTCCCTTGCAACGTGAAGAAATCGCTCGAGTTGATCATGGTGAACCCAGTGGCCAGCGCCCTCGATTCCGGCAACAGACGAGTCGTTAAACGCCTTCGAGCGACCGTCATCTTGTGGATTCGATGCCCAAGATTCGGCCCCGTGTATCAATAGAGTCGGGCAATCAATTCGCGCATAAATTTTCCACGTTTCTTCCGGAGATAAACCGATTGGCGCAAAGGCCCTCACATAGTTATCGAACTTCCAACTGTAACTGCCGTCTTCATTCTGATTGCTGCCATGGATAGTGAGATGTCTGGCCTGGTCCTCACTCAAGTGAGGGTTTTCCGTTTGCATCCGTTGGAAGGCATCTTCTAGCGAGGGGTACCGTTTTGGCATGCGTCCTGAAAGCTGGCGTAGGTTCCCGATCCAAGCTTCCAGGCGCGCGTGAGGGCCTGTTTTTCCATACATATCGAACATTCCGGGGGGTGGACCCATTCCCTCAATGGAAATCAATTTCGTGACATTTTCTGGATAGATGCCGGAATACAATAGTGAGATTGAACCGCCTAACGAGTGTCCCATAATCACGGATGGCGTTGCTCGAGTCTGGTGAAGTAGCTGCGCGATATCGTAGACATAATCAATAATCGTGTAGCTGCCGCCAAGCATCCATTGGGAATCCCCGTGCCCCCGTAGATCTGGCGCGATGATGTGGTAGTCGTGTCGTAACTCATCAGCAACCCAATCCCAGTTTCGACAGTGATCGCGACCCCCATGGACCATCAGCAGGGTCGGTGCATCTTCGTTGCCCCAGTCCACGTAGTGAAGGCGCAGTCTTTGAGAGAAATAAATGTGCGAAGTAGGACCACCTTTAGGCATCCGATCATTCTACCAGTCCTCCCTGTCGCTTCGGTTTGCATGTGCGATGCGATTGAAATGGCGCCGGTACGATTTCCGTTTGGCCTAGGAGGGTCCGTCTCGTTTGCGAACGGCAAGGAGCATCTGTGCTCGAAGAGTACGATAGACGTCACCGCCAAAGCGTTCTTCTAGNCGGGTTGCGTATCGNAGGGCCTCATCGAACGATTCTGCGTCTCGATACATGGTTGCGAGTAGCTCCAGTAAGATCCGATGNTCACCAAAGCGATCGACAGCCAATTCGGCGACCTTGATCGCNTTTTTTCGGTTGTTATTCTCTTTTAAGGCGAGGGCGTAGAGATAGCCGTTCCGGAATCCTTCGGGTTCGAGCTCGTAGCTACGTTGAAATTGATTTAATGCATCGCTGAGCCTACCGCTTCGAATTAGCCACATTCCGTATGCTATTTGGGCTTCTGCTATCGGAGGTTTGATCGCGATCGCTTTTTCCAGGATATCGCCAGCCTCGGAATCCCGGCCAACCCGNCGATAAAGATCGGCTAGATTNACCAGGCCTGGAATCCACTCNGGNTCGANNGCGAGGGCGTTTCTTAGCTGTTTTTCGGCGNCGTCAAATTGACCNAGTGCAATAGAAATGGNCGCTAAATTGGTATGGGCCTCGGGTANGTCGNTTNGTTGCGTNTGNATGGCCNTATATTCTTCGAGAACAGATAAAAGCAGCGTCCGTTCCGACGGTTCGGTGAAGTCGGAGAGATAATCAACAGCGATTCGAGCGACGTCTGTTCGAATCGCCTTGATGGGGTCGCTCAGAAGGCGTTTGAGAGCGTCGTGACGTTTGTTTTGGTGCAAGCGGCCGATGCTTTGCAATGCATGCAATCGGACCAAGGGTTCGGGATCGTTGAGACCGACGGCGACCGCCTCCGCGGAGTAGCCTGACTCGTAGCCGCTAAGTAGCAACAAGGCATTGGCCCTCGCCATGGGGGGCTGTTCTGGATCCTTGGCTAGTTCGGCTAGATCGCGCTCGGCATCGAAATGTCGTCGACTTCCAGACAGTAGCGTTTCGGAAAAATGTGATCGACGACGGTAACCGTGATACTGAATGATTTGTTGCATTGCCCATTCGTCATCTTCGTCGTGGCAGTTGGAACAGGCATTTGGAGTTCCGTATTTGATGCTGAGGTCGGGCCTGGGCACACGTAGGCTATGGTCGTGTCGATCATCGATTTGCATGTATGTGCGTTTTGGCATGTGACAGTCAACGCACTCAATTGGGGTCACCGGGTGCATATGGTGCTGGGGGGTATCGAAATTCCCCACAGCATCTTGGAAATTGTTGGGTGGATTTTCGTTGTGGCAGCGAAGGCATAACGCGGTACCGCTTGACCGTAACCGCGCAGAGTGTGGTGCGTGACAGTCCGAACACGTGACGCCGGCCATATGCATACGGCTTTGGAGGAACGAGCCATAAACGTACACTTCGTCGCGGATCTGTCCGTCATCGAAATACAAAGGCCTTATCGTTGGCGCCGGCACGTAATAATCGAGCAGTTGATCGGGGGGTTGAAACCCCTCTGCGATTTGACTGCGCCTACTGTGACAGGGCGCACATGCTACGTCGGCATACGGTTTGGAGGTATCGTTCGTATGGCGTAGCCCGGCACCATGACAAGCCTCGCACGCTACGTTATGCGCATCGAATCGCGTTTCATAACCACCGTTTGCCGACCCGACCTGTACGTTGGTGGAATGACAATCTGCACACTGCCTATTCCAATTGAAGCCGCGGCTAGCCCAATGCACGCCTTCGGGTACTGTTTCAATTTCCGAACTTGCGCTTCCATGTTCTAAAACCGGGGATAGGTGGAACCATTGTTGCCGTAGGGTGTCCCAGGCAATGTCGAACGCCTGATAGCGGCCGTCATCAAGTTCAATGAGGTATTGTTGCAGGGGATCCACGCCGAATGTATAGGCGATGGTGAATTCCTTGTAGGTCCCTTCTGCTGATTTCGTTTGGACGATGTAGCGACCATCAATTTCCCTAAACAGGGTTTCAATGCCGCCATGCGAAAACGCCGCTTCGTCGAAGTTACCTAAAACGCTTTCGGATGTGGCCGGTTGCATGGACTTTGCGTGGTGCGAGGTCAGCCATGATTGGTACTGGGTCGCGTGACATGTGCCGCAAGAATCAGAGCCCACATATTCAGTTAACGCCGACGACCTTGTCAGATGATCATCGGGCAGTTCACAGCCCCCGAGAAACAAGGCTGCCGAAGCCAAAGCGACTAACGAGAGATTAAGGTTCTTTACCCTCTGCGTCCTCAATTGCCTTCGGTTCTTCTTCATCAGTGGTATCAGCATTAACGACATCGTCCGAGGAATCGGATGCAGTGGATGTCTCTGAATCTTCCTCGTCACTAGCGTTAGTGGTTTCCTCGGTCGCAGAGTCTTCGGCGTCGGTCGTGCTAGACGATTCCTCTTCCGGGTTGGCGGCTTCCCCTATTTCCGGTTCTTCCGCTTCTGAATCGATGGAACCCGGGGCGTCATCGATGGAGCTATCCACTTCAGCGACCGCTATATCGGGGGCATCGGCGACTTCCGTGTCATCGACCGCTTCGCCGGCGTCCACGACTGGCTCAGGTGGAAGGGTTGTTTCGACTAGGCCTTCGGCTAAGAGGATCCGAGTTTTAGAGATACCGTTGATCCATTCGCGATCGGTGTTTTTTACGCCGTAACGACCGGAACGTTTCAGGTAAACGATGTATTCGTCCGTCTTTTTAATGAGCTTCATGAACGGTCCTGAAAACAAACCGCCAGAGTTTACGTGTGCGCGTCGCGGCTGGCCAATGTTGCCGGACGCTAGGGGTAACCAGCTCCGGCTACCGACACAGGTGCTGTTTCAACGCGTGCTCCACGCAGTGCGTGGCACTCCGCGGGTGAGGATGAAGGCGACGTCATCACAAAAAGTAGCGGTGTATCCGTCCCGCCGATCATGCAAGCGTATGCGCCTTGGTCGAACTGAATGCGCTCAAGGATCTCGCCCCCTTCGGCGAGCCGAAGACACTCATTCGTTGGGGGCGATGCAGCCCAGATAGCACCCTCGGCATCCAAACATATGCCGTCTGGCGCTGTGCCGGCTGGTAGCTGCCCCCACAGTCGGCGATTCTCCAGGTCCCCATTGGCGACGATATCAAATGCTGTAAGGCGGCCCGCAAACGTTTCCGCAACCACGAGGGTCCCGCCATCGGGTGTTATGACCGTCCCATTGGGGAAGGATAAGTGGTCCGCGACGACACGGGATTTTCCGTCCATCTCGATTGCGATCAAGGATGCGTGGTTGAAACTCGCGCCGCCGTTAAGGTCGAAGCCAAAGTGACCCACGTATGCCCGCCCTGTGGAATCGACGATCATGTCATTACACTCGAAAGGCGCGAATTCAGACAGATCCGCATATTCGGACAAGACAGAGCCATCGAACAGGAGGATTCGACGGTCAAGCATGGAAACAATCAGTAAGTCGCCGTTCGGTAACCATCCAAGTCCGGAGGGTCGGTTTTCGACTTCGACTACGCTGCTAACCGAACCGGTCTCCGAAACGGTTTTTACTTGATGGTCGTGCATGTCGGAAAAATAAAAGCGGCCGTCGTGCCAGCGGGGCCCTTCTCCGAAACAGATGTCGTCTGCGAGAACCTGGGTTGCCATTTGTTGTCCTGAACGGTTTAGGGATAATCATAGCTTGCAAATGAGTTAAGGTTCCACCTCAGGATTGGCTCAAACCCATGTATTTAAAGGGTTATAAGCTTTTCGCAAGGGTAGAGCGCCAAGGTAGTAACAGCGTGCTACACTCAATCGGTTTTCGGTTTGAACAATTCAAGCTGACGTAAATTGGGGTTATGGGGGAAATATAAAAATGACTGACGTAGTAGTCGTAGACAGTGTCCGCACCGGACTTGCTAAGTCCTTTCGCGGCAGCTTCAACCTAACGCGTTCCGATGACATGCTCGCGCACTGCATCGATTCGCTTCTTGAAAGAAACCCAAGTGTTTCGGCCGAGGAAGTCGAAGACGTGGTTGTTGGTGCAGCGAGTCATGCGGGCGAACAAGATGGGAATTTGGCGCGGCTTGCGGTAGTGCTTTCAAAACTACCGATCACAACTGCGGGTATGACGATCAACCGTTTCTGTTCATCAGGACTCCAATCCATCGCCATTGCTGCAAATCAAATTGCGTCGGGCCAATCACAGGTCGCGATTGCGGGCGGTGTGGATTCGATCTCGATGAGAAATCGTCAAACTACTGGTAAAGCGGAACAGAACAAACGCCTGATCGAAGAGAAACCCGAAGTTTTTATGGCGATGGGTAACACGGCTGAAGTGGTCGCGCGTCGATATCAGGTGACGCGAGAAATGCAGGACGTATATGCGCTGCAGAGCCAACAACGCTACGCTAACGCCGTCGAACAAGGCTGGATTTCCGAAGAAATCGTTCCGATGAACGCGACGATGCTTAAGGTTGACAAGGAGACAGGCGACGAGAGCCGAGTTGAAGTGAGTGTTGACAAGGACGAGTGCAATCGTCCTCAAACCACGCTCGAAGGCTTGAGTGGTCTAGCACCAGCTTTTGAAGAAGATGGAACGGTCACTGCAGGTAATGCATCGCAACTTTCCGACGGTGCTTCCATGACGATGCTCATGAGCTCGGATCGTGCGGCCCAATTAGGAATTGAGCCGATTGGTATTTATCGCGGCTTTACGGTTGCTGCTTGCGAACCAGACGAGATGGGTATTGGTCCGGTGTTTGCAATCCCGCGGCTGCTGCAGAATGCGGGTCTCAAGCAGGACGACATCGATGTATGGGAGCTTAATGAAGCGTTTGCTTCGCAGTGCGTCTATTGTCGAGATCAACTCGATATCGATAATGAAAAGTACAACGTTAATGGCGGCAGTATCAGCATTGGCCATCCGTTTGGAATGACGGGATCACGGTGCACGGGTGCTGTGCTTCGCGAATTGCAACGACGGGAACAACGCTACGGTGTTGTAACCATGTGCATTGGTGGTGGCCAAGGAGCTGCGGGTCTGTTTGAGCGTGCTTGACGAGTGAGGCGTACGGTGGTCTAGGTCTATAAGGACCGCCGTACGGTTACTTCGCCATGAGATGTATGGAAATCGCGTACTAAGGCGCGAGGCGCATGGGAGAGGTCGAGGACCTTGGGTTGGATGCTTAAATCGACGTTTATGCGACGGTTGGTCGGCGTCGCGGTTGCTTCGATGCTCGCGTGGTTTTCTCACGCCGAGATCCCATCGCTTATTCCACCGGCGAGCGGTGTCGATACAGTAACCGCAAATGCGAGCCCCGCCTTTGCTGACTATACCGATGCCGAATTAACCGAAGTTGCGGGTCGGATTAGAGCCTTAAACGCCGCTGATCGTCGTGGTCTAATTACAGAGATGCGAAAACGCATGGCTGCCAGTGGGCTGAAACCCAGGATCGAAGCCCACTTCGGACGAATCATTCAAAGCGCAGATGGGACCGTCACGCAGGTCGAGTCTATTCGTGTCATCCGGCAGGGTGAATACGGTCGCGGACGGGGTGAAGACGCCGTACTGGAAGCCCGTTCTGAAACGAAGAACTCTACGAAAACCATCGCGATCGAAGGTAAAACGCCATAGATATTCGGATGTCGACGCGATCTATTTCGACGGCCAATACCGAGTGTCATCTCAGCTCTTCCGTGGAGTGCGTTGGCATTGGCGCGCTTATTTGTCTTCCGACTAAGGGGTCGCTACATGGCTGAAGCGGCGAAGCTACTGCTTGTCGATGATGACCCCGAATTACGTGAGCTGATCGGGGCATACCTGACAAAACAGGGGTTTGACGTCACGACTGTAGCAAATGGTCGGGAAATGGATGACGTGTTACAGCGCCATGGAATCGATCTCGTACTCCTTGATCTGATGCTACCTGGTGAAGATGGGCTTTCGATTGCGAAAAGACTCAAGAAGACTGGAGGCTTGCCTATCATCATGATTTCGGCGCAGGGACAAGACGTAGACCGGATCGTCGGCTTAGAGATCGGTGCGGATGATTATCTCGGCAAACCATTCAACCCGCGTGAACTTCTAGCTCGAATTCGCGCCGTGATGCGACGCAGTCAGGGGTCATCCGCAGTATCTGAAATAGTCGAATTCGGAGAGTTTGTACTCGATCGCAAAGCCCGCCGTCTGAGTTGCGCTGGTCGCAGCGTTCAACTCACTTCTGGCGAATTTGACCTTCTTGGGATTTTTGTTGATTACCCGGATACCGTCATGGATCGAGACAAGATTCTCGATCTCTTGACGGGAGCTGACCGCTCTCCCTTCGATCGAAGTATCGATGTACGCATCACACGACTTAGAAGCAAGATTGAAGTGGACCCTTCTGCACCTGCATACATAAGGACTATCTGGGGCAAAGGCTATATGTTCTGCCCCGATGCAATCTAATGGCCCGTACAGGCTCCCTCCGCGCGCGAACTAACAGCGTTCTCGGACTTTCGGCAATTGCAATCGCGATCATCGCGGTGGTCGCATTAGATACTTTTGTGACGACGCCTATCACCGAACGTGCGGCTAATGATGAAGCCGGACTTCTCGTTCTTTCCGCACAAACGTGGGTCGAACTTCTCCCTGATCGGCGCCCTCATTTTGAGCTGGAACTTTTGATCAATCACGATCTCACAATTAGCGGCGAGAATCGCGATCTGCCCGCCGTACTGCCGGGGAATGAATACCACGAAATACTTGTGAAAGAGATAGGAGAGCGGGTTCGTGAGCCGGTGGTTTTGATGGAAGGAGACGATTTGTTGTGGGTGAATGTCCCAACAGAAAGTGGACTAGCCCCCCAGATTGGGTTCGCCTCCCAACGCGGGAATGTTCAACCAGGTTACGTTGCGCTGTTAATTCTTGTAGCCGGTACGATTGTTGTCTTCGGGACTTCCTTTTTGATGGTCCGCTGGGTTGCAGATCCGCTTAACCGAGCGGCGAAAGCAGCACAGTCGTTCCGCGGGGCGACCGGGTTCGTTCCATTACCCGAAGAAGGACCTAGAGAACTGGTTTCGTTGGCCTCAAGTTTTAACGATATGGCGCACGAGATTATGTCGCTCATGGCCAATCGAACAACATTGTTGGCAGGTGTGTCACATGATTTAAGAACGCCGCTTGCCCGAATGCGTTTCGCGCTCGAGCTTTTACCGGATGGTGTGGATCAAAACCTGGTTGACCGGCTTGATCGTAATCTCGGAGCTATGGATGAACTCATCGAAGACGCGCTGAGATTCGCCAGAGGAACCCAGGAGGCGAGTGTCGAGATTGAGCTGCGAGAGTTCCTTCGGTCGGTGCTCAATGGAGTGGATAAGACAATCTCATTAACGTGGGAAGGAGATGAAGAAGTAATCGTGAATACGGCGCTAGGAGCTCTTGAGCGAGTGTTCAACAATCTTCTCGCGAATGCTCTTCAGCATGGCGGAACAACAGAAGTACGAGTCGACGCTGGAGACGATATCGATATCCATGTGATCGATAATGGTCCGGGCATACCCGCGCAAGATCGAGAGAAGGTGTTCCAACCTTTTTATCGAATTGAAGGTTCGCGGAGCCGCCATACGGGCGGAAGCGGCTTGGGTCTTGCGATTGTCCAACAGCTGTGTCAAGCGCACGGGTGGCGAATCGAACTGTCCGAAGGCGATGCGGGCGGGACCGACGCTCGCTTGACGCTACCAAATGCCTAGACGGGGCGTTGGGCGCATGCTGGTACAATCGAACCGATAATCCGATGTTCGGAGACTTGACGAGGAATTTCGGTCGAACGGGTTTCGAGAGCACGCGGTTAGGGTTCTAAAAGAACGACGATTCGGAACAAGCATGGCGTACGACAACATACTTTACGAGGTCGATGGCCCGATGGCTCTCATCACGATTAATCGACCCGCGAAGCACAATGCCATCTCGCTCGCGACGTTGGATGAATTGCAAGCTGCAGTTCGTGAAGCGGAGCAAGATGATGCGGTGCGCGTAATTACGATCACAGGTGCAGGTGGGCGCGCTTTTGCGTCTGGATCTGATCTGGGTGAAGTGGTCGATCGCGACTTTAGCAAGGCACTAGAACCGATCGTCCAAGGGCTCGCTGATCAATTAGAGCGAATGCCGAAGCCAGCGATCGCGGCGATCGATGGCATTTGCATGGGAGGTGGGCTTGAGGTCGCGCTCGGGTGTGACCTTAGGATTGCGACCCCTACTTCTCAGTTTGCTACGCCAGAAGGGAAACTGGGGATCATTCCAGGTGGAGGGGCGACGGCGCGTTTACCCCGCATTGTCGGTCGAGGTTGGGGAATGCATATGTTGCTTATGGGCGAGCCGATTGACGCGGAGCGAGCCCTCGTTGTTGGGCTAATAACGCGGATCGTCGAAAAGAGCGAGCTTTTGCCCGAAGCCCGGCGTATGGCCGAACACTTGGCCGAGTTTGCACCGTTTGTGCCTAGGACGATGAAAGCAATGGTAAATCTTGGTATGGAAGCTAGTACAGCCGCGGCGCTTATGCTTGAAAAGTACGCACAAGGGGCGTTGGTCCAGACCGAAGACAAACGAGAAGGCATTGCCGCTTTTCTAGAGAAACGGAAGCCATCGTTTAAGGGGCGTTAAGTAGCGATTGAGACGACCGTGTCGCGCCGCCTTCAATAACGATATTTGTTGTTCGCTTCCGTAATCTGGCTTTGCTAACTTAGGTTTTCTGATCTGATCAGTTCAACAAGGGGGAAGTATGGCCGTTGGAAAGTTTCCCATCGAGGCTAGCCACATCATGATGTTTGCTCGCTCGATCGGGGATGACAATCAAATTTATTACGATGAAGACTACGCAAAAGGAGGAGAAGCGGGGGGTATCATTGCGCCGCCGACGTTCGTTCAAGCGAGTGCGCAGTTTGATCCAGACTACGGGTTGCGACCGAAAATTGGAGGTGACGGCTGGTTTGGATCTGGCGGTAAGCCTACAGGTGTAAAACCGCGAGAAGACAGCGCTGGAAACACTAGCGATTCCGGAGGTGGTGGCGGTCTCCACGCTGAACAGCGATACATTTACCATCGGCATCCTAAGGTCGGTGACGTGCTGACCACGACGAACAAGCCAGGTAAAAGCTGGGAAAAGGAAGGGAAACGCTCGGGCAAATTGGTATTCAGTGAATCGATTACGGAATACCGGGACCAGGACGGAGAACTAGTAGTCACAGCGATTGGCACGGGGGTTCGAACAGAACGGCCCGTCGACCAGGGATAGGGGGAGTCATGCCATTAAAAGCGAGTGAATTGAAGGTCGGTGATACCTATACGGAACGCTTGGTTGAAGACCTAAAGAGAACGCAAGTGGTGATGTATGCTGGCGCGTCAGGCGACTACAATCCAGTGCATACGGATGAATTGTTTACGACCAAAGTGGCCGGTTATCCGGGTGTGTTTGCGCATGGGATGTTGACCATGGGGATGACAGGCATGATGTTGACCAACTACGTTGGCGACGGACGCTTGACGGAATTTGGGGTGCGTTTCACTAACCAGGTCTTCCCTGGTGACACGCTCGACTCCACGGCAACCATAACGGCTATTAATGAGGGGCTTGTCGATATTGAGGTGTCGACGATTAACCAAGAAGGCGTCGAAGTCGCAAAAGGTTCAGCTCAAGCACGTATCGACGACTGACCGATCGGGTTTATGGGTAGAAATGAGACAGGGGGCGTCAAATCGCTCCCCGCCTCAGCCTGCCTTTACCACTCTTCAATCGACGTTCTTACATCAACTTCGAACGACCATGCATTGCGGGGTTGTCGGTAGAGATAGTCGAACGCGTCAACGATGCCATTGATGCTAATCATGCCGGCGTCGCCCAGTTTCTCCGCGTATTCTGGGAAAGCTTTACGAATTTTCTCACCACCGATCGGACCGTCGACAACGACATGGCCGACGTGAATACCGTCGGGCCCGTATTCCTTGGCCATGGCTTGGGCGAGGATGCGGAGCGCAGATTTACCAGAGTTGAATGCGGCGAAGCCAGCTCGCCCCCGCATGGAAGCACTCGCCCCCGTGAATAGAAGGGTTCCCCCCGACTCTTGCATCCGTCGCAGGGCCTCTCGGCCAAAAAGGAATCCGCCGAAACAGAGAACACGCCAACTGCGCTCGAAGTAATCAGCGTCCATCTCGATGATCCGGCCAGGGGTATTGTTTCCGGCGTTGTAGATTGCAAGCGTGAGGTCACCCTTTTCGCTGTCAACGGCTTCAAGTAGGTTAACGATGGACAGCTCGTCGGTTGCGTCTGTGACGACGGCGGTGGCGCGCCCGCCGCTTCCCTCGATGACGCTAGATAACTCATCAAGCGATGCTTGGGTACGGCCGGCAATGAAAACGTGATGTCCACTTGCGGCAAATCGGACGGCTAATTGGCCGCCTAGACCGTCCACGGGACCAACGCCTAGAACAATGGCTTTGTTCATTGCAAATTCCTCGTATCAGTTGAGTGCAGACTTGAGTGCATCACAAGCTTTTTGCATTGCAGGTCGTGTCGCCGAAACGGTTTGCGTTTGGGCGAAAAACCCGTGGATGAATCCGTCGAATCGAATCGTTTCAACGGCCACGCCGGCTTCTGCGAGACGCGCGCCGTAGGCCTCACCTTCGTCGCGGAGGGGATCGTACTCTGCAGTCATAACCAGTGCAGGGGGCAGTCCCGAGAGGTCGCTGGCGAGAAGTGGTGATGCCCGGGGATCCAGGCGTTGCCCAGCATCGGCGTAAAGATCCCAAAACCATCTCATCGAGTCTAAAGTCAACATATAGCCTTCGGCATTTGAGATATAGGACTCGGTATCGAAACGGCTTCCGTCCGTGGCCGGGTAGACGAGTAGCTGGAATCGAAGGTCTGGGCCAGATTCCTNTGCCATTTGCGCGACGACGGCCGATAGGTTGCCTCCAGCACTATCGCCAGCGACAGCAAGNCGATTTGAATCGCCGCNAAAATCCTCGCCATTTGCNTGNGCCCATTTTAATGCTGCAAAACAATCGTCTGCGGCCGCAGGGAATTTGTGCTCAGGAGCCAGGCGGTAATCGACAGAGATTACGATTGCTTCTGTTCCTCGGCACACTTCTCGGCTTTGTGCGTCCGCGGTTACCAAATCTCCGATCACCCAACCGCCACCNTGAAACATCAGCACGATGGGAAACGGGCCATCGCCGTTTGGTGTGTAAATTCGAATGGGAATGTCGCTGGCTGGACCTGGGATTTTCCGGTCGTGAACGCTCCCAACCGCCAACGCCGGATTTTCTGGTTGCATCATTCGATACATTTCTCGGCCCTGATCAACGGGCATATCGGATAAATCCGGTCCGCCGACTTCGGCCATTTGCTTCAGCAACGTTTCGTATTCCGGGTGCAGAGGCATAACGCGCATCCTTCAGGTTTCTTTGTTCGCGAAGCATAACCTTGTCCTGTGGAAATTCGGTAACATGGCGTCCCCCTGAAGGAGGCTTGCGATGAGCGAATTTGGTCTGGATGACGTTGAAGAAGCGGCTGAAGCAGCGAAGAAATTCGCGTTTCTCGAAAACACGTTATTTAAAAGCCGGACGCTAACGATTTTCGGGGAGATCAACAAAGACGTCGCTCAACGAACGGCCGAAAAGCTTTTGGCTCTGTCGTACGAAAGTGGCGATCCCATCACACTCTACATTGGTTCTCCGGGAGGACACGTGGAGTCTGGGGACACGATTTTTGACATGATCCGGTTTGTCGAACCCACCGTGCGAACGGTTGGTACGGGTTGGGTAGGTAGTATTGCAACGCACATCTACTTGGCGACNGAGCGAGAGAACCGNTTTGCTTTGCCAAATACCCGATTCCTNATCCACCAGCCCGCGGGCGGGACGGGNGGGGANGCGTCTGATATCGAAATTCAAGCGCGAGAAATCCTAAAAACGCGCGAACGCATCAACCAAATTATTGCCGATCAAACCGGTCAATCGNTGGAACGNGTTACNAAGGACACCGATCGAGATTATTGGATGAGCGTTGAAGAATCNCTGGAGTACGGCCTGGTAGGAACGATCATNAAATCGGTTAGTGAACTGCCTTAGNTCCCCTTTGGCTGNACTTNNGCTNACTGTTGGGGACCGAAGNGTTGGGGCGATCTATAAGGAAGTAGCCGAGCCGCTNGCGACGCTGGTGTTCGGCCATGGTGCCGGTGGCGANATGCNTCATCGGACCATGAAGGCCATTGCAGAGGCGTTCTCGAAGGTCGNTATTGCAACATTGCGTTTTAATTTCCCATTCAAGGAAGATGGGCACGCGCGAGTAGATTCGAAAGCTGTNTCNGAAGCAACGGTAAAAGCGGCGGTCGAATTTGCGGCCGCAAATTATCAAACCNCATTGTTCCTGGGAGGTCACAGCTTTGGTGGCCGAATGGCATCCCACGCCATGGTTGANTACGAATTNGANGTGGANGGAATGATCTTGTGTTCGTTTCCTCTGCATCCGCGNGGAAAGCCTAGCATCACAAGAGCCGATCANCTTGNGTCCATNGGGTGTCCNCTGTTGTTNTTNTCTGGGACNCGTGATGCGCTTGCTGAACCCGATTTGTTGGGCTCCGTGGTCAAGGCNGCGNGAGNGAAACTGCAGTGGCTTGAAACGGCCGACCACGGNTACGGCATCCTTAAACGAACACGCCAGCGCAAAGACGACGTNTTTGACGAGATGGCNAGCCACGCTAGNGACTTTGTCGTTTCAGTAANGTNGNGATGACTCGGACCATTCGNGTTCNTACTNGNGAACCAAGACNAACATNCNTACAANGTTCNATATGGCGNGTAANTGGANGCTCNTTCATTCNGCTTNCCCTNCCNCGTCGATCCTGAACATAATCTCCGNATGACNGAACNGAAGCATATTGTTGTCGTCGGTGGTGGAATCGCGGGTCTGTCGTTGGCATCCGAACTAGCCCNCGANAACNAAGTCACAATANTAGAAGCGGAGATGCAGCCGGGNTATCACAGTACCGGGCGTTCGGCAGCCGTCTTCGTCATACCGTTTGTAAACGATGTCGTTCANCGNTTGTCTGTGGCGAGTGAGCGGTTTTTCGTNGAACCGCCCAAAGGATTNGATCGTTTGAGTCANCGGCTNACNAATGTGNTGGTTGCNGAAGCAGACAACGCGGACCAAGTCACCGCTTTCCTNGATNCNTGGTCGCGACGTTGTCCCTGGCTGCANCGAGTGACGGGTGGGGNGATTCNGGATGAAGTCCCCATCTTAAAAAAGGAAATCGTTTGCGGTGCGCGCGATGANCGTAGCCTGGCNCTAGANGTTCATAATATTTTGGAGGGACATCGNCGNCGCCTGNTGGAGCGTAATGGCTCCATTGAAACGCNNGCACGNGNGGTCGAGATGAGCTGGCAGGCTGACCGCTGGCGCNTTGAGCTNGATAACGGCAAAGTGCNNTTNGGCGATATGTTGATTAATGCGGCNGGGGCGTGGGCGACAGAAGTTGCCGAGCTAGCNGGTGCAGTTNAGGTANCTCTGCAGCCCAAGAGNCGCACTGGAATTATCGTTGACCCCGGCGTCGACTCGACGTCATGGCCGATGATTCANGTNGCGAGCGGCGACTTATATTTCAAACCCGAAGCGTCGATGTTGATGGTGTCCCCGGCAGATGANACCGATTCGGCCNCTTGCGATGCNCAACCCGACGANTGGGATGTNGCNGTGGGTATGGATCGGTTGAACCAGCTNGTCACGATCGACATTGATCGNCCCGAGCGGACGTGGGCAGGNCTTCGCTCGTTCGTCCCGGACNGAGCGCCCGTCATCGGCTTTGACCCTCAAGCNCCATGTTTTTTTTGGTTGGCTGCATTTGGCGGGTTTGGTGTTCAGACTTCGCCCGCTTATAGTCGGATGGCGTCNGGNNTGATCAACGACGAGTCGTTGCCGGACGANTTNGANGCATTGCGAAAACTGGTCGCTCCGGATCGACCGAATTTGGNTAGGGGTTAAAGATGAAACTTGNAACCTTTACNCATGGCGGTNATACCCGCATTGGCGTTGTTGTCGGTGAGTTGGTNGTCGATNTATCGAAAGCGGNGCCNGAGCTTCCAACCNATATGCGAGATTTTCTTGTGGCGGGTGACGCGGCGATGACNGTCGCNCGAGAGGCACAAACGGCTAGCGAACATGCGCTCGCGGTGGTGGATGTTGAGCTTCAATCACCNGTCATTAATCCCGGAAAAATATTAGCNATCGGACTCAACTACGCGGACCACATCGAAGAATCNGGTGCTGANACGCCCAAAGTGCAGATGTGGTTCAACAAACAAACCACAGCGACCAACGGGCCGTATGACGANATTGCTAAGCCNAGCGTCTCTGATNTACTCGATTACGAGGGAGAGCTCGTGTTCATCGTTGGNAAACGGGCAAAACATGTTCCCAGGGANCGGGCACACGAGGTGATCGCGGGTTATTGCTGCGGTAACGATGTCAGTGTGCGCGACTGGCAGATGCGNTCACAGACTATGCAGATAGGGAAGTCGTTTGATACACATGCGCCTTTTGGCCCGTGGATGGTTACACCNGATGAAGTAGGCGACCCGCACGACCTTGCGCTTCGTACCTACGTNAACGGTGAAAAACGCCAGGACACTAATACNCAGCACATGGTGTTTGATTGTTTTGACCAGATAGCACATCTAACCCAAGCGTTCCTGCTTGAACCTGGCGATGTTATTTATACCGGTACCTCGAGCGGAGTAGCGGCGGCGCAGACTCCGCCACCATGGTTGACTGTGGACGATCTGGTCCGCGTTGAAATCGAAAATATCGGCTATATTGAAAACAAGGTCTTTTTGGATCGGGGTGATTCAGTCGTCGAGTAGATGGAAAAAAATAGCACCAACTCGGCAAGGTTAGTTCGTATCGAGGCCTAGTTTTTTGCGAACCAGTGCGTCCAGCCGGAAGACGTGATCGTCATTGATTCGAAGACCCTTCAACGCGTCCGCCAATTTCGTGAGGTATTCGACGTTGCTTCCACTAGGGCCTTCGCTTTGACAGATCTGATCGGCAATGGCTTCGAGCGGCGCGTCCCCAAGGAAGGCAGCGTTTTGTTGACTAGCGATGTAAACGATTCCAGCAACGCGCGTGGACGGTAATTGAATCGATACGTCGTGTCGCTTGTAGCCGTTCTTTTCGCGCTGGTCGAGATGGGCTAACACCTCTTTGGTGACTCGAAACGCGCGGCCATAGCAAAGTTTCCCTTCGCTCGCGATCAATGTCAGGACCCGACCAGGGCGGTTTTTAGTTCCTCTATGATCGTGCGATCCCTGCCAGAAACGTCGCGACCAGTGACAGATATTCCCGGGTCTTGACTCTAGAAACGGAAAATCGGGGCGCCAGATTAACGAGCCGTAACCGAAAATCCAGAAATCTTGCACTCGTTTGTCTTAGGCAAGCCCCTTCGACACATCGAACGCCTGTTGAGACGCTTGTTGAAGGGACGGGTCATTCAAGAAATCGAGAGCCGTCATGGCGAGGGCCTTTGCTCCATCCAGCGCGGCGTGGTCACCCATCTCGCCCCCTGCCCATTTTTCGAATTCGGGGTTATGAATGACGACGTTGGGAGGAGCGGCCGCCAGCATGGGGTGAATGGAAGGTATGCGGTGACTGACGTTGCCCATATCGGTGCTGCCAGCACCCGCGCTGCCTAGTTTCTCATAGGGAAAAAAGTCGCGGCCTAAGGCTTCAGCATTGTGTTGGAAACGTTCGGCCAAGGGCCAATTGGTATTTAGATCGAGGTAATCGACTTCTCCCCACGTGGTTTCAACATCGCTTCCGGAACCCTTCGCGCCCGCTTCAAAACATGCTTGTACTCGGGGTTTCAATACTTCAAGTTCGTCGGCGTTGGCGGCGCGAACGTAAAACTCGCCGGATGCCCGATCGGGGACGATGTTGGGAGCTTGACCTCCTTCTGTGATGATGCCGTGGATGCGTTCGGTATATTGGATATGCTGACGCAAATTGGATATGGCTTGGTATGCAAGGAGCAAACCATCCAGAGCGTTGACACCGCGATGTGGCATAGCCGACGCGTGCGCCGATCGTCCCTGATAGACCGCGCGTACTTCGGCGACACAGATACACGGCATCGTCGCCAGGTTGATACCGGCGGGGTGCATCATGATCGCTGCGTCGGTTTTATCGAAGGCCCCGTTGCGCGCCATCACTTCTTTGCCACCGCCACGCTCTTCTGCCGGTGTTCCAAGCAGTCGAACGCTGCCGCTTAAGGACACGTCTACGGATTTGAGCGCCAGGAACGCTCCTAACGCCGAAGTTGCAATAATATTGTGCCCGCAGGCGTGGCCAATACCGGGTAAGGCATCGTACTCCGCAAGGATGTCGATTCTTGGTCCGCTATCGGCTGGAATCTGCGCTTCGAACGCGGTTTCGAGTCCGTAAACCTTCGAATTCACTTGCTGTTTGTGATGCTCCAACGTGCGCGTCAGAAGGGCGCTCGCCTCGTACTCTTTGAACGCAAGTTCTGGATTTGCATGAATCGCGTGCGATACCTCTAATAACGCAGACGCATGGCTATCCACGAAGTGAGCGATGTCTTCTTTTACCTTATCCATAGATCCGTCCTAATTGAATGCGCGCGCGAAACGACGTCGTTGGCTTATACAATCCGGGAACCGGTTTTGCCCCAGTATTCGTCTTTAAGCAGGCGCTTGTATAGCTTGCCGGTGGGCAACCTCGGTAACTCTGCCCGAAAGTCGACACTTTTCGGGCACTTGTAGTGTGCAATTCTTTCTCTCGTGTAGTGGAGTAATTCTTCCGCCAGATCGTCATCAGTCTCTATGCCCGCTGCTGGCTGAACAATCGCCTTAACTTCTTCGCCCATTTCGGCGTTGGGAACGCCGATGACTGCAACGTCGGCGACTTTGTCGTGCATGATCATGGCGTCTTCGATTTCTTGTGGATAGATGTTGACTCCGCCGGAAATGATCATAAACGTCACGCGGTCGGTAAGGTAGAGATAGCCTTCTTCGTCGACATAGCCAACGTCGCCGAGGGCGGTCCAGTTGACGTGCTCAGGGTGTTGCGCTTCTCGAGTCTTGTCGGGATCTTTGAGATATTCAAACGGCATCTTCTCCAATTCGAAATAAACGATACCGGACTCGCCATTGGGGAGTTCGGTTCCCTCTTCGTCACATATATGAATCGTCCCTAGGAGGGAACGCCCTACGGTCCCTGGATGGGCGAGCCATTCTTCCGGGCCGCAATGCGTAAACCCATTTAATTCGGTGCCACCGTAGTATTCATAAATAATGGCCCCCCACCAATCAAACATTTGGCGCTTGACGTCGGGCGGGCATGGCGCAGCCGCGTGGATGGCGACTTTGTGAGATGACAGGTTAAAGCCCGAACGATCTGCTTCGGGGAGTTTGAGCATTCGTGAAAACATTGTTGGGACCCATTGGCTGTGGGTAACTTGGTAATCCTCAATAGCGTGTAATGCTTGTATCGGATCAAAGCGGTGCATCATTACGACGGTGCCCCCCAAGGCTTGCGTACCCGACGAAAAACTAAGTGGCGCAGAGTGATAGAGCGGTGCGGGCGAGAGGTAGACGACGTTTTCGTCGAACTGCCATAAACCACTGAGAAGACCGCCAACTAAATTGTCAGCACTGGAAATCAAACCCTCTGGCAGTGGACGGAGAATTCCTTTGGGCCTCCCCGTGGTGCCAGAACTGTATAGCATGAATGTTCCCGCTGGTTCTTGCTCCAAAGGTTGCGCGGGAAGGGCGTTGATACTGGCTTCATAATCCTCATAGCCGTCCAAGGAGCCGCCGACGCTAAGCCAGGTATGGCAGTTCGGAGCGTATCGAGGCAGATCTGCGGCGACTTCTGCGACCCCGGTTGAGGTGATTAACACTTGCGATTCAGAGTTATCGACAATATATCCGGCTTCCTCGGTTGTTAAGTAACGGTTCACCGAGGTGAAATAGAGCCCGGACCGAAGCGCTGCCCACAGCACCTCGAAATATGCCAGATTGTTTTCCATAAAGATGGAGACGTGATCACCTGGTCTTAAACCGCGGTCCCACATCATTTGAGCCAAACGGTTGGAACGATCGTTCAACTCACGGTACGTTATGGTCTCCCCGTTTGCGGTGTCGATGGCCGCAGGTTTATCGGGAAATATCGTTGCCCAGTGCCCCGGATACATAATCAGTCCTCCACCCTATTTTTGGAGGCTACCAACGTGTTGTGCCGCGCGTCCACAGTCAAGGGTTCTCGATTGCGCCGGCAGCGTCCTGGTCAAGTATTTGCGTCGCCTCGTCCGTGGTGAAGAATATTTGGCCGCTTAGTTCTTGTGCAAACGCGGTATCGGCGAGCCGATCCATTAGTGGGCCTTTAACTTCAGAGAGATGAAGCTTGATTGATACGGAACGCAGACTTTCGTTAATTCGACGCAGCATCTCGAGGCCCGAGGTGTCGATAAAATTAATAGAGCTGCACACAAGAAGGATGTGCTGTGCCTCGTGGTGAGTCTCGACGATTTTCAGGACTCGGTCTTCGACGCGATTGGCGTTGGCGAAATAGAGACTTTCGTCGACTCGCAATGCAACGACTTCGGGCCAGGTTTCTGCGTGGTAGCGTTCGATATTTCGAAAGTGGGTGGAGTCGCCTAGTCGCCCAACGATGGTGATTTGGGGGCGGCTAGAACGTCGTATGAAAAGGAGTATGGAGACACACACGCCGGTCAAAAGACCGGTTTCGACGCCGAATGCTAGGACGCTGGCGAGTGTCACGACATGCGTCACGACGTCCAGACGGTAGAAGCGCCAGTGAGTCTTAAGGTCTTTAAATTCTACTAACCCCACCACGGAAACAATGATGATCGCCGCGAGAGCCGCATGCGGAAGTATTTGAAACAGTGGCGTAAGCCATAGGAGAGCGATCAGGATAACCAACGCGGAAACGATGCTCGACACGGGAGTGCGACCCCCGGCGGCGTAATTCACACTGGAGCGCGAAAAACTCCCAGCGACTGGATATGCGCCTGTGAATGCTGCACCCAGGTTGGCAGCGCCAAGCGCGATGAGTTCCTGATGACTGTTGACTCGTTTGCGTTGCCGGCTCGCTAACGTTGAACCGACCGAAAAGCTCTCGACGTACGCAACGATGGCGATCAACGCTGCCGATGGGGCCAGATCGATCCATAGATCCAAATCGAATGGGGGAGCCTTGATCGATGGCAAGCCTGCAGGGATGTAGCCCACGGATGCCGTCTCAAACCCAGCAACCAACACAACGAGAATACTCCCTGCCGCCACGAATATCGGACCAGTGCGCAAGATGGCGCTATCTTCACGAGGTCCTTTCGTCCGTGGTAATAAGCGTTTGATAAGCGGGGGAAATAACCAGAGGAGAAGCAGTGACGCCAAACCGATCGCGATTGTGAAAGCATGGACGTCGCTAATCCGCCCTGCCATAGAGGCTAAGTCGAATAGTGGTCCCTCCGCTGGAGTTGCTGGAATTCCTGTAAGTGCTGGAATTTGACTAATGACGATGAGAATAACGGCTCCGTTGATAAAACCACCTATCACTGGTCGGCTCAAGATGTTGACGATCCCGCCGAGTTGAAAGATCCGTAGAAGCCACAGTAAGAGCCCTGCTTGCATACATAGAACGGTCGCGATTCCAATCGCGTCATTGCCGAATTGGTCCGCGTGATCCTTGATCGTGTCTGCGACCATCAATGCGGCAACCGCGACGGGCCCGACCACGAGCTGCGGTGACGACCCTAGAAGCGCGTATAAAACCATCGGGAGGAGGCAGGCGTACAACCCGGCCTCCGGCGGGAGTCCGGCCAAGAATGCGTATGCGATCGCCTGAGGAACAGTGACGATTCCGACGACGAGTCCCGCGACGAGGTCATAGTTCAAGTCCTCTCGACGGTAACTAGCAATCACGCTAAAGATAGGTACGTAGCGCGACCATCCTGTTGGTTGCTCTGACATCGGTTCTTGCTCGATGGCGGGCCGGCATTGTAGCCTCGAGGGCGCTTTGTGTGGGAGTGGTAGCTATGGACGTACGTGCGGCAGTAGCCAATGAGGCAGGGAAACCTTTGTCGGTCGAGACGGTGCGACTTGAAGGGCCGGGACCCGGTGAGGTGCTTGTTGAAATTAAGGCGACTGGCATCTGTCACACCGATGCCTATACATTGTCAGGAGCTGATCCCGAAGGGTTGTTCCCTTCCATCATGGGGCACGAGGGCGCGGGTATAGTGGTCGACACCGGATCCGGCGTGACCAGCGTGGCCAAAGGCGATCATGTTATACCGCTGTACACCCCCGAGTGCAGACAGTGTGAATTCTGTCGATCCGGAAAAACAAACCTGTGCGGTGCCATTCGCGAGACGCAGGGTCAGGGACTCATGCCGGATGGAACGTCGCGTTTTTCCCGCGACGGTGAAAGGCTGTTCCACTACATGGGGACGTCAACTTTTTCGAATTACACGGTGCTACCGGAAATCGCCGTTGCTCGAATCCGCGAAGATGCGCCCTTCGACAAGGTTTGTTACATCGGATGTGGAGTCACCACGGGGCTCGGGGCCGTCATGAATACGGCGAAAGTCGAACCGGGATCCAGCGTTGCCGTGTTCGGGCTCGGAGGTATTGGTCTTAACGTCATTCAAGGAGCACGGATTGTGGGCGCGGATCGTATTATCGGAATCGACGTTAACGCCGAAAAGCGTTCGCTTGCAGAAAAATTTGGCATGACGGATTTCATCAATCCGACGGATGCGGGTGACGTGGTCGGATCCATCGTCGACCTTACTAACGGCGGTGTGGATTATTCTTTCGAGTGCATCGGTAACGTTGAAGTCATGCGCCAAGCCCTCGAGTGCTGTCACAAGGGATGGGGTGAAAGCATCATCATTGGCGTCGCGGCTTCGGGTGAGGAGATTTCAACGAGACCTTTCCAGTTGGTCACGGGCCGCGTATGGCGCGGTACGGCATTTGGAGGTGCGCGGGGACGGACCGACGTGCCAGGCATTGTTGATTGGTACATGGACGGCAAGATTAATATTGATGATTTGATTACCCACACGATGCCTTTGGATGACATAAATAATGCGTTTGATTTGATGCACGAAGGCAAATCAATTCGATCGGTGGTGACATTCTCTTAACTGATTTTTCCAAGCTTATATTTCGAGGAGGAATTTTATGGACCGACGAGCATGGTTAGATCAGGTCGTTGAGGAAACGCTTGAACCAGACCTCCCGATCTGTGATCCCCACCATCATCTTTGGGATTATCCCGAAAGTCGTTACCTACTCGACGAGCTACTCGAAGATACCAACAGCGGACACAATGTGGTTTCAACCGTTTTCATGGAATGTGGTGCGATGTATAGGGCTGCAGGGCCAGAAGCTTTTAGGCCAGTGGGTGAGACGGAGTTTGTCAACGGCATCGCGGCGATGAGCGCTAGCGGGCTATACGGTGAAACAAGCGCGTGCGCATCGATCATTGGTTTTGCGGATTTGTCGATGGGGACTGCCGTTGGCGATGTTTTGGACGCGCATATGGACGCAAGCGGGCGGTTTCGTGGCATTCGACATGCAACGGGTTGGGATGCCAGCGACGATGTCCGCAATTCACACACGTCCCCATCAGAGAAGCTCCTCGGGGACAAGATTTTTCGCGAAGGGTTCGCGGAATTGGGAAAGCGCAATCTGACCTTTGACGCGTGGTTGTACCATTTGCAGATCGACGAACTTACCGCCCTCGCTCGTGAGTTCCCGGAACAACCCATCGTTTTTGATCATTTTGGCGGTCCATTGGGCATCGGTCCCTATCAGGGCAAGCGCGATGAAATCTTTTCATCATGGAAACGGGCGGTGACTGAGCTCGCGCGATGTGAAAACGTTGTTGCCAAGTTGGGGGGATTGGTTATGCCGATCAATGGATTTGGGTTCCATAAGGCGGCTGAACCGGCATCGTCGGAAGCGTTGGAATCAACCACGCGAGATTACTATTTTCATATGATCGAAGTATTCGGAGCAGATCGGTGCATGTTCGAAAGTAATTTTCCGGTGGACAAAGCGAGTTGCTCGTACAACGTGTTGTGGAACTCGTTCAAACGTATTGCGGCCGAATTTTCGGCCGACGAAAAGTCGGATCTATTTCATGACACTGCGGCGCGGATCTATACGGTTACTGTATGAATCGTGTGGGAAACGTCTTAGAAGCCGAGCACATTAGATAAATAGTAGACAAGTCGGAGTCGGGACAGCTGCTATCCGTACAACCTCCGTGGGGCGACCGTCGACAACGGGATAAACTGCGACGTTGTCTGATTGTTGGTTCGCGGCCAAGAGCCACTTTCGTGTCGGGTCGAAACAGAAAAAGCGCGGGTGTTCTCCGTGCGTGGGAACCCAAGACGGTTCACAAGGTAAACCGCGATCGTCTAGAGCCATCGTGACTACCGAGTCGTGACCACGATTTGATGCATAGATGAATCGACCGTCATCACTCAACTGAATTTCTGCGGTTGTACTCGGTCCACCATAGTCATCGGGAAGTGTACTGACGAACTCTTGGTCGTGGCGGACATCGTTGCGGTTTAAGACGGCGATGGTGTTGCTCAGTTCGTTGAGTAAATAGTTGAGGGGTTGTTGGGGATGGGCAACGATGTGGCGGGGTCCTGACCCGGGTTTAACGGACGTTGTCGACGGATCGATATTCAACACTCCGCGCGGGTTAATCCGGTAGTGGTACACGCGATCTGCGCCAAGATCCGGAACCATTAACTCGGTGTCGGATACCAGGTGTACTTCATGGGCGTGCGCGCACCGTTGTCGGTCACTGACCGGTCCGCTTCCTTCATGCGCGACGTAGCTTGTTTTTTGGCCAATGGCGCCGTCGGACTCACGCCGAAAGACGGCGACGCTGCCGCTTCCATAGTTCGCGACCGCGATCCAATGAAGGCTGGCCGTAATATGACAAGGCAAAGAACCCAACGACGATTGGCGATTAATGAAACGTAGTGTGTCCGCGCGAAGTTCGAAAGCGGAAACACCACCTTCCACTGCTTCGTTGACTGCGTAAACATGATTGTCGATACGACAAAGAAAAGCAGGGCTCTCGGATTCGATAGCAAGTTCCATGCACGCGAAATGGCCGTCCTTATCGTTGAACGTGGCCCAGTAAATGCCCGTCGCATCGCCCTGCGTATAAGTGCCAATGAGAAGACGATGAACCGTCACGGACTGGCGCTTCGCCGGATGGTCGGATCACACTCTGATGCAGGCAGCGCCACGGGGTTTCGCAACGTTGATCAGTTGAACTCGAGCTCCGCGCCTAGGTAAAACTGCCGCGGTAGACCTGGGAAATATCGATAACTCCCAAAGGCGTAATCCGCGCGGTCAGCGTATTCCTTGTCGAGTAAATTGATCATTCGCGCGAATAAACGGACCTTGTTGGAAAGCTCCCAGTTGCCGCGCCAGTTGAGCAAGGTGTGTCCCGAATATTTGGCGGTGTTCGCTGCATTGATGAAGTGCGGTCCGATGTGACTGAGTTCAAATTCGAAGGTGGTGCGTTCCGTGAACCGGGCCCGCCAATGCGCGCTCGCCAACCACGTAGGGGCAGTATCAACGTCGTTGCCAGAGATAATCGTCTCACCGCGTGAGGCATCTCGTGTGAAATCGTATCGGTGTCGAGCATAGGTCGCGACGAGCGCGAGAGTATGGATGTCGTTTGGGTGAAACGCGAAATCCGTTTCGATGCCGCTAGATCGCGTTTCCCCATCGCTAACGTTGTAACCGTCGGCGTCGCGGAAGATCAGGCTGTTAGTGCGTTCGAGATAGGTACTGACATCAACATCGAACCGACCTTTTGTCGCGTTGATCCCAACTTCGAGAGAGCGTAGTGACTCGCTCGCCAGACTTGCAACCGTTTGGCCGCTCTGAAGGCGATAAAGTTCGGTCGCTTGCGGTGGTCTGAAACCGCGTCCGATCAAGGCGTAGAGTTTTAACCTCGGTTTGGCCTCCCATTCGATACCAATGCGTCCGGCGACATCGGTAAAATCATCTTCGCGATCGGCGGGGCGGGTGTACAGACAGCCCCCAAATCCGCACGCGGTGCCATCATCGCGACTGTTCCCATCGAGGTGTCGATTGTCGTAATCGTAGTTAAGACGCTCCAATCGCATGCTGTGAATGAGTTCGACGTTTTCTGCGATTTCCCAACCAATGTCGTAGAAAGCCGCCATCAAAAAACTCGATATCTCGTAGTCGTAATGCGTGCCCTCCGGTCGGGTCCCTACCAAATATGCGGATCCGGTCGTCGGTTGGTTCTGTTGTTCCGACAGCGCACCACGCATGGTCTCGACCTGAGCACCTAGTAACCAACGGGAGTTCGTGGTTGAGCCTTTCATACGGGTGAGGGCGCCAAAACTTGTCTGATCATTGCTCTCCAACGGCTTCCCCGGGAGGAAATGCTGTCGAAATTCCATGTCCGATCGACGTAGATAGGGAGCCACCGACCAGTTCCGATCATTCTGGTCGAGATTCCAGTGGCTCGCGATCCTCAATGAAGTCGCATCACGATAGGCCTCGGGGTTGGGGTTGGTGCGTCTTATCGTTGCGTCTTCGTACGCGAGCTCGCCTTTTACGTAACCCCCCGTCTCTTGATTCAAGCGTGTTGCGGAGAGCGTATGAACGGCTTTCCATTTCCCGTGATTGGTCGATAGGTTGGACGTGACTTTGTATTGGTCGTAACCGGTATCGTCGCGGTAACCGTCGCTTCGGCTTCCATTTGCATTGAGTTGAAAGCCGTCTGACCCCGCGGCGAAACGACCTTGTAGGTACTCGTAGGGACCGATTTCTACTGCGGCTTGGGTCGATTCGTTGCGGGTGAAAGAAATCGAGTTAATCACACCATGCAGCGCGTTGCCGCCGAACCGCGCACTCGCTGGCCCTCGGACCACTTCGAGTGCTGACGCTTGTTCACTATTGATCTCGAAAAGGTTGTTGACGTTGCAGAATCCAGCAGGCCTGATCGGAATGCCGTCTTCCAAGAAAAGGAATCCACCGCAAGCGCCTGGACCCGTGAGGACGCCGGATCGAATGGCAGTCAGGTGTTCTTGGCCGGAGCCTCTAGAAACCCACACCCCGGGGATCCGGACGAGCGCTTCGTGGACGTGGTTGGCGCGCACGAGTTTCAGAGTTTCAGCGTTCACGGTGGAGCCGCTGCCGGCGGTTTCGGTCGACGCGACGACGGAAGCTTCCGCACGGACGATAATCTCTTCTAGTTCATCGGCGCCCGCCGTTGGGAACGCGAGCACCGACGTTAGAAAACCCAGTCTCAGTATTCGCTTCATGTGGGCAGATAATTTACAACGTGGACTCGGCGCATGATAAGCGCATGCTCGAAAAAGTCACACCAGCAACAGGCTTTACCCGGTGGGTCGGTGGACTATGTGAGGAGAGGATTAGCCGAAAACGCATTGAGCGTTTAACGTGGAAACCCTTATTCTACTGATTGAGTCTTGCAGGATACGGTTTATTGAAAGTACCCAAAATATTGCTTGGCGTGCTTAAGAACCCGCGGGCTAGTCATTTTCTCAAGGTTTTCGCGGCAGCAGTCGACGGACCGCTAATGCGCTGGTCGGGTGGTCGCATACGCCTTTCGTTCGTGATCCCAATGCTGCTGCTTGAAGTCGTTGGCGCTCGGAGCAAAACACTGCGGCGAGTACCGTTGCTATACGTCGATACCAATGACGGCTTGATCGTCGTCGGGTCAAACGGCGGATCAAGGCGAGAACCCGCATGGTGTAAAAACCTAAGAGCAAATCGTTCGGTAACTTGTTTAGTTAAGGGTCGGCGGGAGCGTTATGAGGCGGCTGAAATGCACTGTTCCGCGTATGCAGCAGCGTGGAGAAGTGCTGTGTCTACGTATCCCAACTACGCCTTGTACCAGGAGCGTCTTTCCTCGAGAACCATTCCTCTTTTTCGACTGTCGAGAACGCCGCATTCATCAACGGTGACGGATGAATCGCAGACCTTCGACACGTCCAAGGATGGATTTTGATCAAATAACCGCAGTCTATGGGAGTTTTTTGATATGCCACTAGACATCATTGGGGTCGGGTATGGACGCACCGGGACGTTGTCGTTGAAACAAGCGCTGGAGACAATGGGTTACGCGGATTGTTACCACATGTCGGAAGTGGTCGCGCACCCTGAGCACTCGGCTTTATGGATTAATGCATGGAAAGGTGAAGATCCTTGGGAAGTTATTTTTCATGGATATCGAGCCACCGTGGATTGGCCTTCAGTCGCATTCTGGCCACGTCTCATGAACTANTATCCCGATGCGAAGCTGCTTCTTACGACGCGCGATGCCGAAAGCTGGTACCGAAGTGCTTCGAATACGATTTTCAAAGCCATGAAAGAGGGGATGCTTGCTGATGAACCAGCGCGCCGCGAACGGATCGAAATGGCTAAGGACATCATCGTCGATGGTACGTTTGGCGGCGATTTAGACGACAAGACAACGGTACTCGCGGCCTATCAGCAAAATATCGATCGAATATATGAGGAGGTCCCGAGAGAGCGTTTGATTGTCTTTGATTCGGCCGAAGGCTGGGAACCGTTGTGCAAAGCGCTGGAGGTGCCTATACCGAAGGTTCCTTACCCGCGAGTTAATACCACCGAAGAATTTGAACAGCGCTGGCGCGGTGGTGACCCCCGACGAGGTTTTCGCTCGACCTAAGAGTTATCGCCGGAATCGACCTCGGCGGCAAGGCGCCTATCGATAAGACGGAAAACCCATGTCGCCAATGCTGCTCCAACGAGCTGCGCTGCGATAAATGCTGGCACGTGTTCGGGTACGATCCCAGAGAAGGTGTCGGTTAAGGAGCGGGCGATCGTCACCGCTGGGTTTGCAAAAGACGTGGACGCGGTAAACCAATACGCGGCGGCGATATATAGTCCCACCATGGGCGCAACGGCGGATGGCCGTGTGCGAAGTGTTCCGAGGATCGTCATGACGAGGCCGAACGTGGCCACCGCTTCNGCGAGCCATTGCGCCGGGCCGGTTCGCGCGTGCGTTGAGAATTGAAGCCAATCNATTTGGAACATGGCATGTGCTAACCAGGTTCCCAAGATACCGCCCAGTATTTGAACGACGACGAAGAGAGACGCTTCCCCTCGCGAAATTTCGTCGCGAATAACAAACGCAAGCGTGACGGCGGGATTGAAGTGGGCTCCAGATAAAGGACCGAAAATGGTGATAAGAACGGCCAGTATCGCNCCCGTCGCAAGAGTNTTACCGAGNAGAGCNAGCGCGANATTGCCGCCGGCGAGNCTTTCCGCCATAACGCCAGATCCCACTACNGCAGTGAGCANGAAAAGTGTGCCGAGGAATTCCGCGAATAGCCTAACGGGATTGGTCATAGGAAATAGTCGTTGAGGATGGGCTCGAATTGGGTGNCGCAATGATTAAANCATTCAAAAACACACGGCTTAACAATCGCCTACCATAAAGTACTGGTGTTTCAATTCAATGAAATTCGTGGGTCCATGTCGTTCATACTTTATNGTGGCGATAGCGTCTTCCCACACCTCCCCAAAACGTGCGTTGATCGTGACGCTGATAAATAATCGGTATGGCCTTGAACGGACNGATCTTCAATACAGGAATATCCATGCCTGCCCTCGCCGGACAAAGGTCATTTTGAAGTTGAGCATAGTGTTATGTGGGTAGCTGCTGCCCTGCTAGTCGTTGTGGTCGGTTCCGTAGCGTTCAATTTTTTGACCCCTTGGTGGTTTGGCGAAGTCGCGTCGAATTGGGGAAGCATTGACGACACCGTGCTCCTTACGTTTTGGGTATGCGGCGTTGTCTTTATCTTAATAGGGCTACTGCTTGTCTTTTCAGTCTATAAGTACCGATTTCGGCAAGGGACAAGAGCACGATACGAACCGGAAAATACACGGTTGGAACTCTGGTTAACCGTCGGTACAACGCTGGGTGTCGTTGCCATGCTAGGCCCTGGATTATTCGTGTGGGACGANTTCATTCGAGTTCCACCCGAAGCGTCCGAAATGGAAGTATTTGGTGAACAGTGGCGTTGGCGGTATCGCTTACCGGGAACAGACGGGAAATTAGGCACCACTGACATTGGCAATATCAGTATGCGGAATCCTTTTGGTCTCAACGACGACGATCCTAACGGTTTNGATGACGTTCTNATCCAGTCGGCCGAGATTCACCTNCCGGTGAATGTGCCGGTGAAAGCACTGTTGCGTTCGAAAGACGTAATCCACGATTTTTTTGTGCCGCAATTTCGCGTAAAAATGGATTTGGTACCGGGAATGGTCACCTATTTCTGGTTCACGCCGACAAAACTTGGCGAATTCGAGATTCTTTGCGCTGAATACTGTGGATCGAGTCACTACCTCATGCGTGGAGTGGTGCATGTGGACCGTCCAGAGGAATACCAAGTCTGGTTGCAATCACAACCGACCTACGCCGAAATGCTGGCAGCGGCGAGGCCATCGAGTCGGGACATCGCAGCGGGTCGCACGGTTGCCGAGACGAACGGGTGCTTGGCGTGCCATTCGTTAGACGGCAGTCAAGTGGTCGGTCCCACCTGGCAGGGACTCTGGGGACGTTCTGAGAAGTTAGTGGACGGGTCCATTGTCACGGTAGACGAGGCGTATGTGCGCGAGTCAATCGTCAATCCAGCAGCAAAGATTGTTGACGGATTTGCGCCGGTCATGCTGGCGTACGAGTTGCCCGAAGATGACATGCAAACNCTGCTCGCCTTTTTACGGTCGACGGTTTCGGTGACGTCGATGCCCGCGGCCAATGGCCTTGCGGATGTCGGGGAAGCACTCGTTCAATCGCAAGGATGTTTGGCGTGTCATAGCCTTGACGGAAGGAAGGGCGTGGGTCCTACCTGGCAGGGGCTCTGGGGACGTGCGGAGGATTTGACGGATGGATCAACGGTTGTGGTGGATGCCCCGTATTTTAAGGAGTCGATCGAATTACCGAACGCAAAGGTTGTTAAGGGTTTTGCCCCTGTTATGTTGCCCTACCAATTTACAGACGAAGAGTTCGAGGCAATGATCGCGTATGCGGTTGAGCGCCTCGCGGCACCTTAAGAGGTAGGCATGACGNAAGCAGAAGTTCCGTACCAAGAAACCATGGTNGTGCACCACCCGAGGAGTTGGATCACGCGCTACTGGTTTAGCCAGGACCACAAAGTGATTTCTGTTCAATACGGGGTCACAGCGATCGCAATCGGCTTGGTGGCATTGGTGCTCTCTGGATTGATGCGAATACAGATAGGCTTCCCGGGATTGTTGCCGTTCATCACGCCGGATATCTATTACCAGGCTGTGACTATGCACGGCATGATCATGGTCATTTTTCTACTCACCGCATTTTTACTCGGCGCCTTCGGTAATTTTTGCATCCCGCTCATGCTTGGTGCCCGCGACATGGTTTTCCCGTTCGTTAACATGCTGAGCTATCACATCTACTTGTTGTCAGTCCTTGTTTTGATGGCGAGTTACTTTGTACCCGGAGGACCTACGGGGGCCGGTTGGACACTGTATCCACCGCAAGCCATTCTTCCGGGGACGCCCGGTGTCGACTGGGGAATCGTCACCATGCTTCTGTCCCTCATTATTTTCGTCGTCGCGTTCACCATGGGCGGATTGAACTACATCACCACGATTCTGCAGGCGCGCACTCGGGGCATGACGCTCATGCGTATGCCGTTAACCGTCTGGGGTCTAATGATGGCGACCGTTCTGGGACTTTTGGCGTTTCCCGCTCTTTTTGTCAGCGCCGTCATGTTGTTGCTGGATAAATTGGTCGGCACCAGCTTCTTCATGCCCGCCGTGGTGTCGTTCGGTCAACCGTTGGAACACAGCGGTGGTAGCCCATTGCTCTTCCAGCACCTCTTTTGGTTCTTTGGCCATCCAGAAGTCTATATTGTGGCGCTGCCTGCGTTCGGAGTGGTGTCCGAATTNATATCCGTTCACTCNCGAAAGAATATTTTTGGTTATCGAATGATGGTTTGGGCGCTGGTCGCGATCGGAGTGCTCTCGTTTGTGGTGTGGGCCCACCACATGTACGTCGCCGGAATGCATCCTTACTTCGGCTTTTTCTTTGCGACAACCACACTCGTCATCGCTGTACCGACGGCGATCAAAGTCTACAACTGGGTCCTGACGTTATGGAAAGCCAACATCAGGCTGACGGTGCCCATGCTGTTCGCGCTGGCTTTTATCCTGACCTTTGTGGTGGGTGGTCTCTCTGGTCTCTTTTTGGGAAACGTGATCATTGATGTGCCGTTGTCGGACACCTATTTCGTTGTGGCCCATTTCCACATGGTGATGGGTGTCGCCCCCATTTTGGTGATCTTCGGTGGTATTTATCATTGGTACCCGAAACTGACCGGAAGACTGCTGAATAATACCCTCGGGCATGCGCACTTCTGGGTGACGTTTCTCGGTACTTACGCCATTTACTATCCAATGCACTATCTCGGATTTATCGGTGTGCCGCGCCGTTATTATGCGAATGGAATGGAGTCCGTTTTCTATCCTGAATCAGCGGCGACTTTGAATGAATTTATTACCATCGCGGCACTGGTGGTGGGTCTCATGCAATTCGTTTTTGTATACAACTTGATCGCCAGTTATTTTCGAGGGAAAGCGGCAGGTTCGAATCCATGGGACGCGACGACTCTCGAATGGCAAACGCTGAAGACGCCACCTAGTCATGGAAATTGGGGCGATACACTCCCAACCGTGCATCGATGGGCCTATGACTACAGCGTTCCTGGCGAGGAACAAGACTTTGTTCCTCAAAATGTTGAGCGCAAGCCATGACACCCGTGCTCGGCGTCGAACGTGAGCCGATGAAAACGATCTCAGAAGCCCGCGAGACCTTACTTACGACCTTCTCAGACGACTGGGGTTCCGACATTGCCGCCCTTAAGGGCGTTCCATGGGGTAAGGCAATGATGTGGGTGTTCTTGTTGTCCGATACGTTCATTTTCACCTGTTTTCTCGTCGGTTACATGTCGGTACGGATGAGTACGGTCGAGCCTTGGCCCAATCCAAGCGAAGTATTTGCGTTACATGCGTTTGGTGCGTCGGTCCCGCTGTTACTCATCGCCATCATGACGTTCGTCCTCATTTCTTCCAGTGGCACGATGGCGATGGCGGTCAATATGGGCTACCAGCGTCGCAAGGAAGCAGCCACGAACCTGATCCTGGTGACGGCTTTGCTGGGTGCGACGTTCGTCGGGATGCAAGCTTTCGAATGGTCGAAACTCATTCTGGACGAAGGCGTCCGTCCCTGGACTAACCCGTTCGGCGCCCCGCAATTTGGGGCCGTCTTCTTCATGGTGACGGGGTTTCATGGCTTGCATGTCTCGGCGGGCGTCATCTACTTATTGACGATTGCATTTCGTATTCGGCGGGGGAAGTACGATGAAAGCAATTTTGAGATCGTCGAAATTACGGGGTTGTATTGGCACTTTGTTGACTTGGTTTGGGTGTTTATTTTCGCGTTGTTCTATTTGTGGTAAGGCAAGGAATCCAAAAGTCGTGACGATAAAAGAACCTGGTCAGCAGCACCCGATCCGCGTCTATTTGATCGTGTGGGGACTATTGTTTTTGGTCAGCGCGCTCTCGTACTCGACCGATTTCATTGACCGCGGGCTCTGGCGGTGGACGCTGATCTTGTTATTCATGGTGCTCAAAGCGGGGTTCATTGTGGCCGTGTTTATGCACATGCGGTGGGAGCGGTTTGTTCTGATCAGTGTCGTTCTTACGCCCCCCGTCCTCTTGCTGGTATTGGTTGGCTTGATGTCGATTGAATCGGATTACACCCGGTCGACGCGGATCGAACATTTCGGGGAAGCGGTACATGACGAGGCATTGCCCGTATCAGTGCGCGAGATCGCAAACTGACGTCGTGTTTAGGTTTTAACAACCCAGACCTTACACCACCCGGGGCCTGCCACTTCGAATCCGGGGAAAATATTGCATGTCCCCCATCCGTCGCTGGTCGCTGAGTATTGCACGCAATTATCGCAGCGTTGATCGATTTTATAGGTCGGATTCTGAGAGGCATCGACATTCGATCCGTCGTGCACGTATCCCAGTGCAACCGCGGTGGGGTGCGATTCCGAGATTCGTTCGGCGGACCACGCTTGTTCGCCAAGAATGGTCAATAACGGAGTGGTCGCCATCGCCGCTGTGCCTGCCTTAACGACTAGGCGCCGACTCAACTTCTTACGCTTTTGCATGCTCAATCCGAGTGTGGGAAACGAGAATTCTAGAGAGTCGCGTTCTCGCTCGCCATAGGAGCAAAGATGGCGCGTGGTTTCGATGCGTTCTAGCCGCTAGTTATTTTTTGCTCCTTCGGCGATCCAATTGCGTACAAGCTGCTGCAAATCGGTATTCAAGGGTTGTCCACTGAGGGGCATCTGTTGCCCGACTTCGGGAGGATTCCGTTCAATCTTTTGAACCAAGTAACTTTGGTTAGGGTTGCCGCGTGTGACGAGGTTTAGCGTAGGCACTTGCCCACTCGGGACGTTCACAAGATTTAAATAGGCGAGGCCACTTGAAAGATCCAGACCGTATTGACTTGAGCTGCCTTTGTGGCAGTTGACGGAGGCGCAGGATGGCGTAAAAACCAGGTTTTGGACTCGCGAGAAGTTGTTCTTTGTTGCGTTCGAACCAGTGTTGACGCGAGAACGAACGTACGACGTGATGTCAGCGGCAGTAGTGCGGGCCGCACCGACTCCAACTGCATCCTCAATTAGGGTAGCTCCCTCAAAACCAAATAGATAACGAAGCAGTAGTAGCCCATCGGTGAGTGCGTCGATCTGACTGTCGCCATCGATATCAAGTTGTCCGTTATGTGTCTCGAGGTAGGAAGTGATTGACGATGCGCCGGTTCTTGCCGCTGACGTGGTGACAGTTCCATCGACGAGTGTGGTTCCGTTAAAGCCAAATAGATGTCGAAGGACCAAGAGCCCATCGGTTAAGGCGCTGGTTTCGTCGTCGATGTCTATGTCGAAGTCGAAGCAACCGTTACACGAGTACTGATTTAAGGGATCGGTACCGTCGCTGGCTTCCTGTTCATCTGAGACGTCGTCGCCGTCATCATCCACGTCACAAGTATCGCCGAAACCGTCAGCATCGGTGTCCAGTTGATTGGCATTGGCGACGGTGACGCAGTTGTCAGCGGGGTCGTCAATGCCGTCTCCATCCCCGTCGACGGCGTAAACCACGGTTCCGCCAATGATGGTTAGGGTAAGCAACAGGTTGTAAAGCGTACGATCCATTTCGTCCGAGGTCATCGTCACGATATGACCCTAACTATGCCAGCTTTTGGTAGACCGCAAAGTCGGTGCGACGGCACGATAGGCGGGCCAAGAGAGAAATTCTATGGGTCGTTAGGCTAGAAAACCGAGTGGTGGCGAAGTGTCCGATGCAGAATAGAAACGCCGCACGTTGGGCAGTACCAGTGGGAGATCCGTTTGGCTTACACCGAACCATAGCGCAAGTTCCGCGAAATATTGGTCAACGGCCGTGGTGGGGACGTAAACGCCACGGCCGACGTCAAGCGGACTGGATGCGGACAGCGTTGGGTAGTCGCCGTAAATTTGACCGCCCCGTACCGCACCCCCCATCACCATTTGGTGTCCGCCCCAGCCATGGTCGGAGCCCTTGCCGTTGGTGGTTAGCGTTCGACCGAAGTCCGAAATCGTGAACGTTGACACTTGATCGAACACACCGAGCTCAATTAACGCTGATTTGAATTCAGCTAGTCCGAGGCTAATCTCCGGGAGCATTCTGACGTGGTTATCAAGGACCTCATCGTGGTGGTCCCAACCCCATACGTTGATAAAGAAGGTCTGTCGACTAGCCCCAAATTGCTCTCGTGCCGCAATAACTCGCGCAATCTGTCGTAATCCGGCGGAGAAATCGCCTTCGGAGAAGGTGGTATCAACGGGCGTTCCGTTCCGAATGGCCTCGACAAAGCGCTCGCCGGTATCAATGGCGCCGACTAGACGGCGCTTATACTCGCGCCGAAATGGATGGTCGTGTTCCGCCTCGAACAATCGGTCGATGATGGTTTTCTTCCATTCCCCCTCGTAACCCCAGATCCGGCGTGCGCCGTCACCGTCCCGATTGATCGCGTATTCGACCGTACGCTTCCCGGACTGAAAAGCGTTGGTTCCGGCAAGTGAGATATTCATGGAAATGCCATTGTCAGCATTCACACCTTGCATGAGATCCGCGAGCCGTCCACCCCAACCCTCGGGTACGCGCTTGTCGGGCCGCGCCGTTTGCCACTGAGCAATTTGGTCATTATGGGAACCAATCCCAAGGGGGACGCGGGCACCCGCTTCGACTGCGGCAGCATCGACGTAATCGATCAACGTGCCGACGTTGGCGATAAAAGCAATGTCACTGTCGCCATAGAGATCAAAGGTTTCGGACATGTTCGGGTGCAATCCGTATGAACGACCGTCATTCGACGCTCCCGGTAGTGTGAGCAGGGATGACTGTTCCAACGCCAAGTCAGTACGGATGGACTCGTACTCGGTGTGCTGGTCGGAATCGACTGGAACCAGCATATTGTACGAATCGTTGCCTCCGTTTAAGCAAACGCACACCAAGGCCTTGTAGTCGGAAAAGGATTGTTGCGCAGCTGCCTGGCGCGCAAAACCTAGGGTAGCCATGGACGACGTGAGTGTCGTAGCTGCAACGCCAAGTGAGCAGCCGTGACCAAGAAAGGAGCGACGACTGACCATCACAGCATCACCGCAAAGTCAGGAGAGATAAGGAAGAGATAAATAGCCCACTTTGCGCGTTCCACGGGGTCTGCGATCGTGACGAGGGTCGCACCGATTGCATCTCGAGTTGCCTCACTCAAGGTGCCGTAGGTCAGCACCATGTCGAGACGATCGATCAATCCTTGAACATCCGTGGCGAGCACACCGTACTCGTGCAAGTTAACGGACATCTCGCCAAAGGGCGGTGATTGAACACCACCGATCTCGTCCGCCCATATCATGTGTTGTGCGAGATTGGAGATCCCGATCACGGCGGGATTGGTCGTGATCTGAAACTCCGGAGCGACTAGATTGGCTTCGGCGATTTCGCCGGCGGGCATGTGCGATGGCAGGAAGAAATTGAAAACGCTCGGCGAAGAAAGTGGGTGCTGCCTTAATTGGTTTTGAAACCAATAGCCGCCATGAAAAAAATAGTCACTCGTGCTCTGGATATGGAATTGACGTCCGATACTGACGATCCGCAAGATGGGTTCGCGTAGTTTCCCAAATTGAGCATAGGTTCCGGGGTCGGCGGTTGCTTCAGGGTCCAAGAGCACAGAGCGGATAACGGCCTTCATGTCGCCGCGTACCCCCAATCCATTATCGGCAAACGCCTCGGCAACGCGCCCTACATACTCCGGTGACGGGTTTGAGGTCACTAGGCGCTGGATGAGTTGTCGGCCGATAAAAGGTCCTACATTGGCATGGTTAAAGATGTTATCGATGGCGTCTTCAATGTCCTCCATGCCCGTTTGCCCGGCGGGTACCTCGAAGCCATTTAGAAGTTTCTTGACACCTGGCTCATGGTATTCGTCGAACATTTCCATCGGCACGACGTAATTCGCCCACTTCCGGCCAAATCGCGCATTCTCGCCGCCCCAACTGAGTCCGGTGAAGACCTTGGCGAATTCGCGGATATCGTCATCGGTATAAGCTGGAATCGGGTCGCCGTTGGCGTCGTATTGATATGAACCGTTGGGATTCATCTTATAAAGCCCAATGGAAAAAAGCTGCATATTTTCCCGGGCGAAGTTTTCATCTGGGTAGATGTTGTTGTCGGGATCGGCTTTGCTGTTGTTGACATGACTAAGGTAGAAACCCATGGAAGGATGCAGGGTGACGGCACGCAATAAGCTTCGATAATTGCCAAAGGCACGGGCGAGTAAGACGTCGTAGAAATTAGGCAATGCCCGCTCGGTATCTCCTAGGCCTCCGACCTCGGAGACGACGAAAATCTCGCTGAGCGCAAATGCGACCCGTTGCCGAAGGACATCATCGGAACTGAGCGCGCGGTGCCACCAGACGTAGCGCCGGAATACAAATGGTAAGACATCGGGATCTGGTTGCGTCGCCTCGTCGAATTCGCCGTCTTCCGTCCGTTGAATTAAATCGGCGACCATCTCGTCATGGTATTCAACGGGTAGAGCGAATTGTTCTTCCAGCCAGGAATCGTGGCCCTTGATGGAGAGGGCGCGAATTTGATCGTAGTTCATGCCGAGCGATGCCCGCGATGCAAACCGCGACGCGGCGTTGAGTTCGCTCTCGGTCGGTTGAGCTTGAATTAATGGGGTAATGGTCGGCGCAGCAGTATTCTGGGACGCGGGAGCGCTACTACCGCCGCCGCCTCCACCGCCGCAACCGATAAGCAAAGCCCCTACGGCCCAGACGCACAACCAAGTCACGACACGCCGAATTGCAGTAGAGCCGGGCGCTACAGCACCTCGCGCGGGTCGAAAACGTCGATTTACGATCGACTTTCTGTTGGCGTGGGTCAGCATAAACTGCATGTCCATCGCGGTTTCAACGCGAAAGTATGCTTGCTTTGAACCGTTTGCAACTACCGAACATTGGTTTGTTTCAGAGGTAACGCTTTGGACTGTAGTAGAGTGATGTGTGGTTAACGGGTGGGGACGAAACGGTATGGGCGATCTGCTGGCGCTGCTGGAAAAAGTGGTCGGGTCCGGCGGCGTGCTGACGGGGGACGATGTCCATTCACGCGCGAGCGGCATTTGGCGGAGTGACGGTATAAAAGCATCCGCAATCGTTCGGCCCAGAAATACGAAAGAAGTCAGCGAGATCTTGCGAATATGCAACGAGATGGGTCAGTCGGTGGTTCCCCATGGAGGTCTCACGGGACTGGTTGAAAGTGCAATTACCGAAACCGAGGATGTCGCGCTGTCGTTGGAACGGATGGATCAGGTTGAGGAAATCAACGTGGTTGATCGGACCATCACGGTCGAAAGTGGCGTCGTTCTGCAGACGGTTCAGGAAGTCGCGGAGAATTCGGGCCTGATGTATCCGTTGGATATTGGGGCGCGTGGTAGTTCCACTGTGGGCGGAAATATCGCGACCAACGCTGGTGGCAATCGTGTACTGCGCTATGGCATGACGCGGGAGATGGTACTTGGTCTAGAAGCGGTCCTTGCCGACGGTACGGTAGTTTCATCGATGAACGAGATGATCAAAAACAATGCCGGATACGACCTAAAACAACTCTTTATCGGCACTGAGGGGAGTCTTGGCGTCGTTACACGGGCTGTCCTTAGATTACGCGAACAACCCCGCAGTCAGGAAACCCTGCTGGTCGCCGTCGATCAATTCGAACAGTTACCAGAGTTACTGAAAGTGATGGATGGGAAGCTCGGCGGAACCCTGTCGGCATTCGAGGTGATGTGGAATGAGTTTTATTGTTTGGTCACGACAGAACCCGCGCAACAAACCCCCCCGCCTGATCAAACGTATCCTTATTACGTGTTAATCGAAGCGATGGGGGGTGACTCAGAAACCGATCGCGCCCGCTTGGAATCGGCGCTTGCCGAGGTTTTTGAAGCCGGGCTGGTTCAAGACGCGGTATTGGCCGAGAACGAAGCACAGCGCCGCGAGCTTTGGGCCATGCGCGATGACGTTGAGCAAGTTAATCGCTTCGAGCCGGTTTTCATATATGACGTCAGTATGCGTATCTCAAAAATGCGTGATTACGTCGACGAGGTTAACCGTCGTCTCGCTGAGTCATTTGGGGAGTATCAAAATTTTACGTTCGGCCATATCGGGGATGGCAACATTCACTTTGCGATTTCGGCTGGTGCCGATAGCGAAGCGCACCACGAAGTAAATTGCTGTGTCTACGAGCCGCTTCGTTCGATTCGTGGATCGGTATCTGCCGAACACGGTGTGGGGTTAGAGAAAAAACGCTATTTGGATATTTCGCGAACGGATGAAGAGGTCCGTTTGATGCGCTCGCTTAAATCGGCTCTCGATCCTAATGGAATCTTAAATCCCGGGAAGATCTTTGACGTTCGTGCCGCCTGAAGGCTTACGATGGACCTCCACTACAGCTCGCTTTCCGAGATTTGCCAAAAAACTAAAAGTGGTGAGCTTCGGGTCGTCAACGTCGTCGAGGCGATGCTTCAACGCATAGAAGATTTGGAACCGGCGCTTGGCGCGTACGTAACGGTGACTGCTGACCAAGCCATTCAGCAAGCTGAAGCACTTGATGCGCGTCAGCGTGAGGGTGCGCCGCTCGGCGTTCTGCATGGCGCGCCGATAGGCCTAAAGGATCTCCTATGGACGCGGGGCATACCGACGAGTGGTGGCATGTATATGCATCGCGAATGGTGCCCGGAAAAAGACGCCGCGGTAGTCGAACGGCTCGATCAAGCAGGCGCGGTTTCTCTCGGTAAGGTGAAACTTACGGAAGGTGCGTACGCGGAGCATCATCCGGAAGTAACGCCGCCAAAGAATCCATGGAACGTTGACCACTGGACCGGGGTTTCCTCTTCGGGGTCGGGAGTAGCGGTGGCAGCCGGTATGGCACACGGGGCCATCGGAACAGATACCGGAGGTAGTATCCGTTTTCCTTCAGCCTGCTGTGGTTTGGTTGGAATGAAGCCAACATATGGCAGAGTGAGTCGATACGGCGGGTTCGCATTGGCGGATTCACTGGATCACTTTGGACCCATGGCCCGCTCCGTGGAAGATGTGGCTCGTATGCTCCAGGCGATTGCCGGTTTTGACCCGAATGATCCGACATCCCTAAAAGCGGAGGTTCCCAATTATCTGGCGCCGAGTGCGCAGGATTTAACCGATACGGTTGTTGGGGTTGATTGGTCTTATTGTGAGGACGGGGTTGAAACGTCCGTTCAGGAATCGACTCGGATAGCCGTGGAACATTGTCGTGACGCGGGCGCACAAATTGTCGAAATAACGTTGCCCGAACGGCAAGACCTTATTGAACGTTGGATGGTAACGTGTAGCGTCGAATGCGCCTTTGCCCACCGATCGACCTATCCGTCCAAGGCGAGCGAATACGGGCCATCACTCCGCCGATTGCTTGAGTACGGTTCTGAGAAGGCAACGGCGCTTGAATTCGCTGGTCTAGAACGGGCGCGTGAGCGATTCAGACACGAATTGGATAGCGTTCTCTCGTCGGTCGATGTGGTTCTTTCACCATGCATGCCTATGTGTCCCCCACGGGTGGATTCGATGGGGCAGGATGCCGGCGATGGCGGAGATGCTGCGCCAATGCTGACGTTTACTGCGCCTTTCGATTATTCGGGTCACCCGACCCTGACACTACCGCTTGATCTTAATGCGTCGGGGTTGCCTCGGAGTTTTCAGCTGATCGGTCCGTACCTCGGCGAACGCCGTCTGATCGAGATCGGTTCAGTGATCGAAGCAGCCATTGGTTTCGATCACCATCCCAATCTCGGTTAATTGAACGTACAGACGCCCTGGTCGATCACCACATCGCCATCCTGGTTCGTTGTGCGGAAGAGCGCTGTAGTTCCATCCACCCAGATGGAGACCGTTAGCGCATCCCCAGGTATGACGGGTTTTGAGAAGCGAGCGTTCATGGATCGAAACTTCGAGGGGTCGTTGCCGCACAGTTCGCTTAGAAGGGCTCGACCGGTAAATCCATACGTGCAAAGTCCATGCAAAATCGGTTTATCGAAGCCACCCATGGCCGCAAACGAAGGATCCGAATGTAGCGGATTGCGGTCACCTGAAAGTCGATAAGTCAAAGCCTGGTCTTCACGCGTGGCATAGGTCACTTTGTGAGTTGGTTCAGCATCCGGAAACGCGACTTTCTCGGAGGGTCCCCGATCGCCTCCCCAACCGCCTTCACCACGGCAAAACAGCATGGAACGGGTTTTGAGCAAAGGCTTTCCTGTCGCCACACTAACTGCTTCGGATTCCGTTTCGATTACGGCGGCATTCCCCTTGTCCCAGATTGCCGCAATACGACCTGTGCTTTCTATTTCGCCGTCCGGCGGAATCTCGTCGAGGAGCTCGATGCCTTGTTCGCCGTGCACCATTAACATCGGATTAAAACTTCCAATCTTGTTCATCGGGGCACCACCACCGCCAATGATGACGGCAAAGGTGGGCAATACGCGTTGTTTTGTGTCGTTTGTGTTCTCGGTGGTGAATTCTAGATCGCTGGTACCCGCGCCTATGCCAACGGCGTAGAGTAGGGCGTCTTTTGAATTCCAACTGCGTTTCACTGGGCCTCCGGTTTCACCGACGGCATCTGGATTAATGGGCATGGCTGTCTCTCCCTGTAGAGCCGGACATACTAACCTGAATTGTTGTATGGTCGAGGGTCGGGAGGAATCGATGTCACGAACAGTTCGCGGGAAGGTTGCCGTCGTTGGAATCGGCGAAACGGAGTACTACAAACGGGGCGAAGCACCAGACGCGGAGTTCAAGCTCGCACTAAAAGCAATTCTTGCCGCTTGCGAGGATGCCGGCATATCGCCAAAGCGGGTGGACGGCTTTGCGTCGTTCTCGAATGACCGCAGCGACCCCTCACACCTGGCGGCGGCACTGGGAGTCGACGATCTGCGATTTGCCAACATGCAGTGGGGTGGTGGTGGTGGTGGTGGTTCAGGCGCCATTGCCAATGCGGCCGCGGCCGTTGCGACAGGCATGGCCGAGTGCGTCGTGGTGTTCCGGGCGTTGGCCCAGGGTCAATTCGGCCGATTCGGACAAGGTCCACAGCGCGACGTGATTGCAGGTGACGGGGCGCATACGGTCCCCTTCGGTTTAATGTCGCCCGCACAGAGTTTCGCCATGAAAGTCACGCGGTTTATGCACGATCACGGCGTGGAGCAAAATGCGTTGCGAGCGATTTCACTGGCGTCATACCACCATGCGCAAAACAATCCCCGAGCGGTGATGCATGGTCGTCCGTTGGATGAAGAAAAGTACGACAACTCGCGTTGGATCGTCGAACCCTTTCATTTGTTCGACTGTTGTTTAGAGAATGATGGGGCAGCTGCGATGGTGCTGGTCTCTGCCGAGCGAGCCGGAGATTTCCCACATAAACCGGCTTATATCTTAAGCGCGCTGTCGGGGTCCCATTACCGGGCCGGGGCGTCGGTGCACAACACGCCCGATTACGCCTCATCCACGTTCAAAACAGTGGTACCAAGGCTCTATGACATGGCACAGGTAAAACCGGCCGACGTCAACGTCTTGCAGTGCTACGAAAATTTTACTGGTGGCGTGCTCATGAGCATGGTCGAACATCAATTCTGTGATCCCGAGGGTTGCAACGAATTTTTTGTCAAAGACAACCTCATTGCCCCATCTGGGAAACTGCCAACCAACACCAGCGGTGGCAACCTGGCGGAATGCTACATGCACGGGCTGGGACTCAATATTGAAGCCGTTCGTCAAATCCGAGGTCAGTCAACGAACCAAGTCGACGATGTCGACGTTGCGCTTGTCGCATCTGGACCGATGGTGACGCCGGTCAGTTCATCGATTTTCGGCACCGAAGCGACACTATGAGTTATTTAAACTCCGGGTTACCAAAACCTGTTCTGGCGCCAGATGGGCTTGATTCGCCATTTTGGGAAGCCGCGAGCCGTGATGTGTTGATGCTGCAGCGGTGCGGCTCATGTAGTGAGTTTCAATGGGGTCCAGAATGGATATGTCACCGCTGCCATAGCGAAGACGTTGGCTTCGAAGAAGTTCGGCCCGTAGGCAACATCTACAGTTACGAAAGGGTATGGCATCCCGTCCATCCCGCTCTCAAAGACCAGGGCCCCTACATTATCGTGCTGGTGGAACTGCCAGAATGTAACAACGTGCGTCTAGTGGGTAATTTGATGGGTGATCCGGAACAATCGGTTGAGATTGGGGCACCGGTGCAGGCTTTTTTTGAACATCATCGTGATGCGGAGCCGCCGTTTACACTTGTTCAGTGGGAAAAAGTCTAACGAGACGACCTTCTGTAGCCGTCAGTCCAATTCGACGATTACGGGAGCGTGATCTGAGGCAGTGAGCGTATCTTTTTTCTTTCGGTAGTCACGATCGATCGAAATCTCCCGTGTGCGGGCGCGAACGTTTTCGTTGCCAAGAATGAAGTCGATCCGGAGTCCTTGCTTGCGGTGGAACGCGCCGCCCCTATAGTCCCACCATGAAAATTGTTGTTCGTCGGGGAACCGATCTCTAAACAAGTCCGTCAAGCCCAAATCCATGATCGCTCGCAAGCGGCTACGTTCATCTTGAGTGTGAAACATGGTCCCTTCAGCCGATGCTCCGTGCCAACTGTCCATGGCGTTGGGCACGATATTGAAATCTCCACAGAGAATGGCGGCATCGGAGCTAAGGTGATTCTTGGTCCAGAAGTCGGCGAGATCGTCGAACCACTGCAATTTAAGAGGGTAATCTGCATGTGTGACGTCCTTTCCGTTAGGGCAATAAACGGTCGTAAAGTCGAGTCCACCAATGTTGGCTGAAATTAGTCGTGCGCCGGAGTCTTCCTGACCCGGCAGTCCACGTTGGGTGAGTTCGAATGGTTGCCGCGCTAGGATCGCGACTCCATTCCAACTTTTTTGGCCATGTGTGGCTGTTTGGTAACCGACTTCAATAAACGGCTCGTGCGGAAAGTCCTCGTCGGTGACTTTGAGTTCCTGAAGCCCGACGACGTCGGGTCGTCGGTCATTGAGCCACATCAAAATGTACTCTAGTCGCGCCCGCAGGCCATTAACGTTCCAGGTGGCAATTCGCATTTAACGATTACCAGGGGAAAAGGGAAGTGGAAGGGTCTTGTCGGAATAGGATGGATTGTACCTCAGTGTTGAAACTCCAGTATTGCCCGGCCGGAAATACGTCCCTCTTCTAGCGCGGTGGTTGCTTCGTTAATTGCGTCGATGGAGAAACGCTCGGTCACCATGGACTCCAAGTCGAGATCGCCGTTCGCATGCCAATCGAGAAACATCGGAAAGTCTCGCTCTGGGGAACAGGAGCCTCCAATACTGCCGCGGAACTGCTTTTCTTGAACTAGGATTTCTATCGCGTTCAGTTCGACCGTGGTTGACGGGACGCCGACAAGGACGGCCGTCCCCCCCTGACGAGCGCCAAAATGTCCGCCACGACAAGCAGGAACGATCTGTTCCATGGTCTGTTTGAGGCCGATACAGTCGAAAGCGAAATCGACACCGGTCACGGGTCGATGGGCAAAGGATGTTTGTTCCGGCTTTCCCGTCAATTCGTGGATGCTCGCAATCGCGTCGACTTGGCTCGCGTTAATTCCGTGTGTCGCACCGAATCGCTTAGCAAATGCCAGTTTTTCATCGTCAAGATCGACTGCGATGATGGGGTTCGCGCCGCACATTTTGGCCCCGACCACCGCAGACAAACCAACGCCACCGACACCGAAGATCGCCACGCTGTCGCCTCTCTGAACGTTAGCTGTGTTGATTACCGCACCCGCGCCGGTCATGACGGCGCAGCCTATGATGGCGGTAACATCTTTCTTGATCGACGCATCCGCTTTGACCACGAATTGTTGGTCGGCAATCGTGTGATCTGCCCACGTAAAGACATTCTGAGAAATAGCCTGCCCGCCATGGACATCTAAAATTGCAGCAGAAGGTGTCGTGTCCGTGTTTGTAGCGTCACGAGGAACCCAGGTCACCAGGACTGTGTCACCTTCGTCGAGATGAGTAACGTCGGTGCCTTTCCCGATAACGATCCCGGTCGATTCATGACCTAGGAGCACAGGACTCTTGCGGGGACGATGCATCTGATGAAGTTGCGAGTGACAGACACCTGATGCGTATTGTTGGACAACGACTTGAGTCGGGCCCGGGTCGGGTAAGACCACGTCCTGGATCTGCAGAGGTCCTGTTTCTTCGGGTAAGACCACTACTTGCGCGTGCGTTGGCATAACGATTTCCTCAAGGACACGTGGAAAAAGAGCGGTTGAGTTTGACCCTGCCTGATATTGCTTGGCAAGCAGACGGTAGGGTTAGGCCAGATCGAAAGCGAGCGCTTCGAAGCCAGAATTTTGCATCGCCTCGACGACGTCGTCCGCGCCGTCGGGACACAGAGCGATCACGCTTCCGCCACCTCCGCCACCCGTGAGTTTGGCACCAACCGCGCCGCGCCTCCGCGCGATGTGTATGAGTTCTTCAAGTTCTGGTGTCGATACTTGGAGTGCATTGAGGTAGCCCTGGCAGAGGTTCATCAGTTCGCCAAGCTCCTGATAAGCCCCATCTTGCAGCGCTTCCGTACCGGCTCGGGTCAAATCACCAATCTGATCGAAAATACGCTCGTAGCGTTCGGGTTGTCGTTCCCACGCTTTCCGTACTTGCGCGACGGTCGTTGCCGTCAAGCTTTCTTTACCCGAAATACCGATCGCGATCGAAACGCTCCGTGCAGGATGTACTTCTTGGAACGATGGAGCTCCTTTGTTTTCAAACAGTAGGGTGGATCCGTAGGTAGCAATGGTATTGTCGACTCCGGACGGCGTGCCGTGAACCGCTCTTTCGCATTCGAACGCAAGTTCGTTGACGCGTTCGTCGCTGAGATCAAGTTTGAAATGATTTGAAAGCGCTCGTATCACCGCAACAGCGAGGGCCGACGACCCACCGAGGCCCATGGCGCGCGGCACGTTGGGGAAGGCTTCGATAGTGAGTGATCGAGATGCCAAATCCAATCGCTCTAAAAGTAGCGCCAGGATTCCTGTGACTCCTTGCGGGTTTTCTGACATCGGCGGAACGCGCTGCTCGATCCCCCAACGAGGAATTAAGAGAACAGTATCTGTCGAATCGACCACGCGCGCTTCGACTGCTAGTGGTATGGGCGCCGCGAGAGCGGGTCGACCGTACACAACCGCGTGTTCGCCTAGGAGGATGATTTTTCCACTGGCGTAACTTCGGGGTTCAGTGCCTTGGGCGACGGTGGTGTTGTTTTGCAGTCGTTTGAGGATTTCCTGCGCGTTCCATACTTTGATGTCGCCACTTTCAATGAGCGCGTCGACCACGGTATCAAAGTGTTCTTCGGGTACTTGGGCGGTTGACGCGACGCTGCGAGCATGTAACGTCATGTGGTTTTGTTGGATACCCGCGGTGGTCAGTGATCGAAGTGCGGCGTAATTTTGGGCGAGTCCTACCGCACCCATGACGCTGGCCAGTTCGGCCGCGTTGGGTGATCCCAACAACCGATGGTTGATTCGTACGGTAGGGTTGGTTTCTAACGATCCGCCCACCGTCCCGACTTTCATGGGCATTTCGATTTCGCCGATAAGATCACCTTCATCGCTACGGTACCAACGGGTCAAAGCACGGTAGTGGCCATCGCGCGCCGCATAGGCGTGAGCGGCAGCCTCGATCGCTCGGAAATCGTTACCGGTGGCGATTGCGACGGCATCGACTCCATTCATAATGCCTTTATTGTGCGTGGTAGCCCGGTACGGATCGACTCGGGCTAGATCGTTGGCGAGTATGATCCCGTCTCGAACCTGATCCCCAGAAAATCCTTTGACCTCAAGATTTTGGACGGGAATTCGCGTGCGGACGCGAACCAGAGCCCGATCAGTCAAGTTGGAGAGTATGCGGAGAAAGACTTTTCCACCTGAAATCGTTTCGATGAGGGATGCGACTCCTTCGCACATACCGTTAACAACGTTGGCGCCCATCGCGTCTCGTGTATCGACCAATAAGTGCAGGACTAGCATCCGTTGGCCGTCTTCTGGTGCCTGATGTAAAAATACTTCGATGTCTTTGGCTCCGCCGCCGCGTGCTAGCATTTTTGGATGCAAGCTGTTTGCCAAGTTGAGAATTTCTTCTGAACGGTCGAGAAGTTCTTGTTTTCGTCTTTCGGGGTCATCGAGGTTTACAACTTGAACCTGGCCGATAAGGATTGGGTCAGTCGTGCGCGCTTCAAATCCACCGGATAGACGAGCGGTGCGAGCAGCACCAGAAAGTCCAGCCACGATTGAGGGTTCCTCGACGGACAACGGAACGACGTAGTCCTTGCCGTTGACCAAGAAATTGAGCCCAAGGCCCAGGGGTAATCCGAGTACGCCAATTACGTTCTCGATCATCTTGTCGGCGATATGGAGCTTTAGTGTGTGATCGCTGGTTTCGAGAGCGCGAAGATCGCTATCGGTGATAAGCCCCCGTTGATGCAAGGCGCGAACGCGTTCCTTAACGTCGAGTTTGAAGAAATTGGGGATTCTGGAGCTATTATCCTGTTCGGACTTGGACGCCATCCTCTTCAATCTCCAGCTTTACTACGTTCAGACCCCGTTCTTCGACGCCGCGTTTAAATCCCGCCAACGCTCCGTCCTCGGTGCTAAAGGCAACGCCCATATCACCGCCCCCAGCCCCGCAGGGTTTATAGAGTACGCCGTGCCTTTCGGCAAGACCCATTGCAGCTTTGTGACCGGGACCGAAAATACCGATTTGTGCATCTTGGTCCAACTGCACTAGTGCGCCGATGTAGTCTTTCATGCAGGACATGAAGGCACTTGCTTGCAGGGACGCCTCCACAACTCCGTTGGCTGCGGAGACTAGCTCGGCCAAACTGGCTGGGGTCGTTTCACCACGCCATTCGTTAAACCGAGCAATCATGCGAGGCGTTTGAGTGCTCTCCCCCGCAAAAACGAAGCCATAGTGAACGTTTGGGTCGATACCATGTGTTTCGGCTTGGTTATTCTGATACAGGATGACACCGCCACGGTATGCGGCAGCAACGTCCAGGCCGCTACCGACACCGCGCTGAAAGGTACGATGGGCCTGTTGCAGTCGCTCAACACCCATTTCGTGTCCGTCGAGAGCGGCAAGGGCATTGCCCAGTGCTACCGTCACGGCGGCGCTCGATCCGATCCCAAGTTTTTGTTTGCGGAGGTAGAACGGCGATGAGTCGATAGTCACCGCTGCGTGACGAGGCAGGGCATTGGGTGTCGACAGATGCGCGATGAAACGAGCGGGGTCTTCGTCGGGCAAGTCACGGAAGAGTTCGTCCACCGTGTGGGAGGACTCGAAAAAGTAACCCAAACTCTTAAATGACCAGCCGGCTTCGTTCCGTCTTTGCAGCAAACATACGACTCGTCGATCCACCGCAGCAACGAGGGCCTTTGCGCCGGCCAGTACGGCATATTCGCCGGACAAAACGAGCTTGCCCGGGGCACTGGATTCAACGCGGTTGATCGACATACGCGCCGGGCCCGAGTCCACAAACCAGAGTCCTCAATACGCCAGGCACACTCGCGAGCCGCTCGGCGACGACGTCGGTGGCATCTTCTTGACATAGAGCCTTAACCTGAGGCCCAGCGTCGATCGTGAAGAACACGCATACCCCTGCGCCCTGAAGCTCGCGCACCGCGGCGATAGTCTCAACCGTCGCCCCATTCCAATAGGACAAAGGTGGTTGCGATGACAACATCAGCGCGTGCATTTTTAGACAACTCGATTCCGCAATGCTCGCGAGCCGCGAAAAGTCTCGTTGGGAAACCGCTAATAGAGCCGCGGCATGATCCAACTTCGTTGACTCTGTCCAAGCACCGAAATAGGGGGAAGTCTGTTCGGACCGCTCCATGCCCTCAGTGGACCCTACGTTCTTTGCCGTTTCAGATGTGATGGCAATGACGACTTTCAACGGCCAGGCCTCCATGGGTAGTACGTTTCGCGCACACCAATCCCCGTTTTCTTCTTCTAGGCTGGCGAAACCGCCGAAGATAGAGCGAGCGGCGGATCCNGAGCCTCTCCGGGCCCATATCGANCGCTCGGNCGTGCTCATCTCGAGTCTAAANGCGGCGTCTATAGCGGTNAGGAGCGCTGCGAATCCTGAAGCGGATGACGCTAANCCGGCGCTGGCGGGGAAGTTGCTGNACGACTCAATCGNNAGCGGNGGCAGAGAATAGGCTGCACGCAACTGAATGAGGAANTCTTCNATTTTCTTGTCCGACACAACGGTACCGTTGATCTCGATTTGGTCTTGTTCAGACTCTCGTACCGACGTTTGCGTAACTAAGGTGTCGAGTGTGATGGACAGNGAAGGTGTTGCCGGGATATTGGTTTTNCCAGCTCGCTTTCCCCAATATTTAACCAGGGCAATATTCGGATGCGCTAACGCTGTCGCTTGGTTCACAAAAAGTCGGGTGCCGGAGTGAAAGTAAAGCCTTCTTGTTCGAGCAGTTCTGCCACCTCGATCGTGATGAGATCACCGTATTCTGGCCCGGCAATTTGAATGCCTATCGGCAACCCTTGGTCATTGAGACCGGTCGGAATAACGGTTGACGGGAGGTAAGAGCCGCACGTGAGGCCGGACCAAAACACCTGNGTTCCATAATCCTGCGGCGAGTTATCCACTTGGATTTTTCGCTCACGCATGGGTCGATGGTCATGAGGAAATGCGGCNGTTGCCATAACCGGCGTAAGAAGCACATCGTATTCGTTAAAGAAATCGTGCCATGCCCAACGCAGATGCGTTCGTTGTTCATTCAATGCATTCCATTCCCGAAAGCGTGCCACTTGAGAACGTCGCACGCTCGCTTNGGTACTTTTGTCTTCAGAATCGAGGCTGGCAACACTGTCTAACGCGTGTGCGTACTGTTGGTCGGAAAGGCGNGCCGACATAGTCGCCTGTAGCAGATTGCGATAAACGAAGTCAGAATGTTGTGCNGTAAAACCGGGACGTGCATCGAAATCGATNTTGGCACCTAGGTCGGCGAGTGTTTGCGCGATAAGGTCAACGCGTTCGGATACCTCCTTGGCGACNGGTGCCATTTCATCGTCGCGCCAAACAGCAATCTTCATGGATCCTGGTTTTTTTTCGAGTCGCGGCANATTGAGTGATTGGCCTCTCGCCGCAATCTCGTCCGGTCCCCCCATCGTCAGGACGGCCGTTTTCAGGTCGGTNGCGGAACGCGCAAGNGGCCCGATGACGGAGATATCNGANGGACTCAATACACCTGGCATGGCATGACCGCGNGGTGGTAGCAGGCCCCAGGTGGGTTTGTGGCCAAATACTCCGCAATAGTGGGCCGGGTTTCGTATCGATCCACCGATATCCGAACCAGTCTCGAGACCGGTCAGGCCGGCCGCTAACGCGGCGGCGGATCCACCCGATGAGCCACCGGGTCCCCGAGTTCTGTCCCATGGATTGTTCGTTGTGCCATAGATGTCGTTGTAGCTTTGAAAGTCGGCGAGTCGGATAGGGACGTTTGTTTTTCCAAAAATGATGGCACCCGCGGCCTTCAATCGTTGTATTGGAAGCGCGTCGGATTCGACGACATTATCTTTCATTTCTGGGANGCCCCACGTCGACGGAGTTCCGGCTACGCCGTAAGATTCTTTGACCGTCATGGGGACGCCATGAAGGGCACCTAGTTGNTCGGTGCCTTTAGCAAGCTCTTGGTCCGCTTTTTTCGCGGCNGCGACGGCTTCATCGCGACNTTGGACCACGATGGCATTCAAGTCGCCGTTGTAGCGGTCGATACGCTCGAAATAAAGGCGAAGTAACTCTTCACTGGAAATTTCCCGTAACCTGATCTTAGCCGCCAACTGAGTAGCAGAAAGGAACGCTAGTTCGGACATTGGAATCCCCTATTGGAACGTGCGACTGTGACCGGCGGGTAACATTTAATCAAGGATCGCAGNCCGCTAACGAGCTTCATGCTTGGCGTATGTCGGAGTGGCTGTGAAATAATCNCGTGATGGCAGAGGAGCGCGTAAATTCGAATGCGGTCGCGGTGTCCACAGATGACATCGCCGAATATCTTCGATTCGCACAATCCCTTGTACGACAGGTCGGTAAGGAATTACTTTCGCGATTCCGAACCGATCTTTCGGTTGACGATAAATCCACGGGTCATGGGTTTGATCCCGTGACAGATGTTGATAAAAAAGTNGAGCGTNTGATGCGCGATGCAATTACTNGACAATATCCAGCGCACGGTATTGTCGGGGAAGAGTACGGCGATCAACCNGGTAACGGTTTGACTTGGGTCATTGACCCNATTGATGGTACGCGCGCGTTTATGACCGGGATGTTGCATTGGGGCACGCTGCTNGGGTTGTCTGACGGGATGAGGCCGATTATCGGCACGATGTATCAGCCGTTCGCAGACGAATTGTTCTGGGGTATTTCAACAGAAGCGGGATATCGNCATGGAAANAACCAAACGACTATCCGAACNCGCCGNTGTAAGNCCTTGNCCGACGCTGTCATGGGGACGACGGGGCCNGAATTCTATCGCCGAGCAGAAGAACTGGAGGGCCTCACGCGATTAAGAAACGAAGTGCTCTTTACCCGGTTTGGAGGTGATTGCTATGTGTTTGCNATGGTTGCCATGGGGCAACTGGATATCGGTATCGAAGCATCGCTCAAACCGTACGACATTCAGCCAATGATCCCAATTATCGAGGGCGCTGGTGGCGTCGTTACGACTTGGGAGGGAGGCGATGCTAATCAGGGAGGCCGCGTTATTGCAGCCGGGGATCCAGCCATCCACGCCGAGGCGATGAAGCTGCTGCAGGCGGCGCTGGTGTGAATATCGCGAAAATACGCTTGATGCGGAATCGGTTCCAAATGACTGAGGTGTCAGAAAAGCTCCCGGGCACGCTGCAGCACGTTGGATAGATTATCGGTTGCTTAGTGGTCGACTTCCTTGGAGGGGATGGCCAGTGCTCACGACCGACCCGTCTGTTTACCTAACCGCAATCTTGTAGATGGACGTATGCTTGATTTCAACTGCTACCTCGCCGTCAACAAGATAGGACAAATAAAGATCCACGAACTCGTGGCCCTTCTTTTTCCACTTTTCGACAGGTACCGTTCGAATTTCTACCGTGTCCCCGACGTGNAGAGTCCTCCGAAACGATACCTCCGATCCCACATGCAGCCACGCGGGAAGTATGTAGCGACGGCTGAATGATCGGTTGGCCATGCTNAGTANCGCGTGGGGGTGCAAAATACCGTCGGCATAAAGGGGCAATGTATCGTCGACCTGCATCGCGTACGCGTCGTTCTCCGCCTCGTCCGGTGTCCAGGTCCACGCTGGGAAAGCTTCGCCGATGTGAATGTCGTCCCATTTTATTTCGTTACGACTACCGGATTCNTGGCCCGGTGTTGCNGTCGCAATTGGATCGATGNCATCGTCGCTTGGCGATGANACCATCTCGGCGATAAGAACATCGTCGCGAGCAATACAGCGTACCCTGTGATCGTCCCCGTCCTGCTCGTGTTCCATGATGAGGCGATCATCGTGGTAGGCGGGTTTCGCCAGCCGGATTGAGGTCCAGTAATCGTTTAGCCAGGATTCACCGAGTTGTTTCACGAGCGGGTAGCTCATGTGGCCAAATACCGCGACGCCCGGAACCAANGCGCCGTCGAAACCGTAGTGCTGCGCTTCNACGTTGCTNTGCATTCGGTTTTCGCTTTCTTCCGAAAAATTTNGTGCGATCGACGTATAAGTGCTCATGTGTCCGGTTCGNGGCGCGGTCTACCAGCATAGGCCGAGCGCGAATCAATTCGCAATGGACGGAAANGGAATCGGNTGGGAAGACTTTTCGTGAGCTTAGGGCTTTAGAACTGCTTTGCCGATCACTCGTCGATTCATAAGATCGTCGAGTGCAGTCTGGGCTTCTTCAAAGGCGTAAGTACGAGGCTCTGGCGGGGCAATCGACCCGCGCTCAGCCATGTTTAGCAAGGTACGAAGATTGGCCTCTTGTTCATCGCTGTGCGATCCACTCCAGGCACCCCAATCGATTCCAAGCACATTTCGGTTTCGAAGCAGAATCTGGTTGATGGGAAGTCGNGGGATNGAACCTGCGGCAAAACCGATGACAAGGTACCGTCCCAAATAATCGAGGGAACGTAGGGCGGCGTCAGCTCGATCCCCGCCGACTGGGTCCACCACGACGTTGACACCTTTCCCTTCCGTCAGTTCGCGAGCGCGGACTTTCACGTCCTCGACGTCGTAGTTAATTCGGCCAAAGACTTCGCCACAGGTTTGAAGTCGATCGTCACTAGATGCAGCGGCAATGACCCTTGCACCGCGGGAATGCGCAAGATCGATCGCCGCTTTGCCGATGCCTCCCGATGCGCCAAGAACCAGGACGGTTTCGCCTTCTGAAAGATCGGCCCGGGTATACGCGTACAACATGGTTGAGTAACTCTGCCACAGCGTTGCTGCTTGGCCCTCGGTCAACGTATTCGGAATCGGGTAAATGGAAGATCGCGGGCGAGCGACGACGGATACAAACCCTCCTCGTGTGAGGACTCGATCGCCCNATTTTAAATCGTCAACGTCTTCTCCAATNGCNGCGACGGTTCCGGCGAGCTCCGATCCGGGTGTGAACGGGAGCTCGGGTTTAATCTGATATCCACCGGCACACATTAATGCGTCGACGTAGTTGAGACCGCAGGCGGTTACCTGCACCAGCACGTCGCCCGGTCCCGGTGTCGGATCGGTGCTCGTCTGGATCTCTACGGGTTTGCCAGTGGCAGTACATACCACGGATTTCACGACTACACCGTCCCCGCTGTACGGAATTNCTCGATGTCGGCAGCGCTGTAGCCGGCTTCCTTGAGGATCTCTTCGCTGTGTTGGCCCAGGTCCGGTGCGATCGCGGAAGGCTGCAGCGGTGTCTCACTCATGCGTATGGGTGTACCCACGACTCGCTGGCTTTGTCCGGCANCGTCTTTGACTTCGACAAAGTAGTCGTTTTCCCAGACACCCTTATCNGCGACCACCTCGGCGTAATTACGCACGGGNGCAAACCGNGCACCGGCTTCCTGTAATAGCTCGCACCATTCATCGGTCGTTCTTTCCAGGAAAATCGGTTCGAGTTCACCGACCAAGGACTTCAGTTCTTCTGGGGAAAGTAACAGCGCGTCGAAGCGTGGATCCATCGCCATTTCGGGACGGCCAACGAGCGCAAAGAAAACGTCCTTCGCTTCGGCGGATAGACCAATAAGGCCTANCCACCCGTCTGCGGTCTGAAAAATTCGATAAGCCGCCGGGATCAGCGGATGACCAAAATTCGATCGGCCCGGGATGTTTCCCGTTAGGAGATAGTGTGTATATTCGGTNGCCTGCGCCCAAATCTGGCCGCCCACGAGCGATACCTCTATTCGTTGACCANGNCCGGACTCGTGCCTCGAGTGTAAGGCAGCGAGGATACCCGACACCATNTTCAACGAACCGATATGGTCGGCGATGAATGCGCCNACCGGAGTGGGCGGGTCGCCNTCGCTCCCCGTAGTACTGATCAAACCGCCCGCCGACTGTCCGGCAAGATCGGCACCTTCCCGTGCTGCGTCCGGACCAACTGGCCCAAACGTACTCCCNGCTGCCCAGATGATGCGGGGGTTGATNGCTGCAAGATCTTCGTAACCTAAACCCCATTCGTCGAGNGTGCCGGGCTTGAAATTACTNATCACGATATCGGCCGTTTCCGTGAGTTTCTTGAAAATGTTCGCNCCCTGCTCATGTCTCAGATCAAGGGTCAGCCCTCTCTTGCCGCGGTTGCAGCCGATGAAAACTGCGCTACGTAGATCGCCGTCACCAAGAAAGATATATCGGCCCTGATCACCGATCCCTGGTAATTCAACCTTGATTACNTCAGCACCCATATCGGCCAACAGCGCAGCCGCTTGCGGCCCCTGTATCAGTAAGCCGACTTCGATGACCTTAATGCCTTGTAATGCTCCCGCCATGTNNCCTCCCACGTTACGTTAAAGCGTNGCCAATGCGATTCCCTCGAGCGTTTGCGAACTTCGNNTCTTNANGNGAAGACCAAGTCCGAGGGATGNGGTACGCGTNCTACCCTCGGTAAAATCCGAGGTTCGTAAATTTCTTTGAAAGCTGTCGCTTCCCGATGCATCTCNAGATGTGCCGGGGTCTCCCACTGTTCGATCAGCATAAACAAGGATTGCTCGGNCTGCGACTGATACACCTCGAATCNACTGCAACCGGGTTCTTGTCGAGATAATTCCCCTTGACGGCGTAGTAGTGCACGAACTGTATCGATGTCCGCCTCCTTGATCACTTCTAGTATCACGTTGTTATAGATCATCTCTGGTCCGACTCCATCGTGGTTAGTTTTTGCAATTNGAATGACTGAAAAAGAAGAATTGGTTAGTTTCCTGGTTGATTAGCCTGCGAAACTGATTTATTCGCCTTAACCANCGCANTCGCTGGTGGCATTTTGTGATTGAGGATGGCAGTTTGCAAAGCNCGCAAGGGCCGGAGGACTCTTGGATGGATTTTGATTTNATGACCGGNAATTTGTCTTGGTCCGAAAGTGCAGAGCTGGCACAACGGCTGCAGGTGAACGGTTTTTCCGGGATGCTCTTTACCGAGACAAGCCAAGTNCCGTGGATGATGATCTCGGCTGCCGCCATGGCGACTACTGAACTTCAGTTTTCGACTGGTATCGCGGTGGCGTTTCCAAGNAGCCCAATGGTCTCGGCTCAGATCGCCTGGGAACTTGCGCGGAATACGCAAGGGCGTTTTCGCCTTGGTCTCGGCAGCCAAGTNAGGGGGCACATCGTGCGTCGTTACGGCGTGCCCTTCGATAAACCGGCACGNCGNATGAAAGATTATGTTGAAGCGTTCAAGGCGTGTATCCGTGCGTTTCGAGGTGACGAGCGGCTTCAACACGATGGTGAGTACTACTCCCTGAATTACTTGCCAGGAGCGTGGTCGCCACCCGCGCATGAGTACTCCGACGTTAAGGTCGATATCGCCGCGGTGGGTCCATACATGTGCCGCGTCGCCGGAGAAGTTGCTAACGGCATTCACGTGCATCCCATGCACTCGACTAACTATATAAAAGAAAGGTTATTGCCGGAGCTAGCAACTGGCGCAGAGCNGAGTGGGNGGGCAGTATCCGATATCGAGCTCATTGTCCCGGTGTTCGTGGTCCCAGGGGANTCGCCAGAAGAACGNGCCAAGCTGCTTGCACGAGCGCGTTCGCAAATTGCGTTCTACGGTTCGACCCCAAATTACGCGTTCCAGTTTGATGACCTCGGCTTCGAGGGCACCACCGGTAAACTTTCTGATCTTTTGCGCTCGGGCGATGTTGCTGGGATGGCCGGGATCATCTCTGATGAGATGTTAGATCACTTCACCGTAATCGGCCGATGGGACGACATTGCTGATTTGCTGAGCACTCGTTATCGCGGCCACGCGTCGAGNCTGGTCACCTATCTGGCGGGGGAATCCATTCGGNGTGAACCNTCGAACCTGCCAAAGTGGGGGGAAATCGCCGCCGCGGTTCGTGGTCGGTGACGCCGGGTATTCGCNCTAANCATTTCTTTCNTTCTGAACTNCAGGGANTTGGTGTGATTTATTGGTACGGAGGTTCCGGGTGCGTGTGATCGACNCCCAGATCCATCTTTGGGCTCGAGAAACGTCGGACCGCCCATGGCCCGAATATGGCCGATCGTACGCCCACGGGAAAGAACTGCTGGCCGATGAGGCTATTTCTCGGATGGACGATGCAGGTGTGGATGCTGCTATTTTGGTGCCCCCGTCTTGGGAGGGGGATCGTAACGACGTCTGTCTCGATGCTGCGATACGGCATCCACAACGGTTTGCGGTGATGGGTCGATTCCCCATCGAAGTCGTTTCCGCGAGGGACCAGCTTGAAACCTGGCGTGAGCAAATGGGCATGGTGGGTGTTCGTTTGACGTTCCACAANCCGTTCCAGAAAGCGTGGCTTCATGACGGCACTGCNGATTGGTTTTGGAGTGCCGCCGAGCGTTTGCAGATACCGCTAATGCTATTCGTTCCCGATTGCTTAGTCGAAATAGGGCGCATCGCGGAACGATTCCCTGAACTTAAACTGATTCTGGATCACTTGGCCATATACGGAAGCTACGATGACGACCTGATTCNGCAGTTGGGACCCACGTTAGCGCTGGCGCGTTTCCCCAACATCGCCGTCAAAGCAAGTTGCATGCCGAACCTAGTTACTGAGNAATACCCGTTCCCGACCTTGATCTCGGCTATTCGTCGGATTGTGGACGTTTATGGTCCNCGGCGGACNTTTTGGGGTTCTGACGTATCNAGGTTGCGGTGTAGCTGGTANGAATGTCGCACGCTATTTACCCAAGAGTGCAACTTCTTAAACTCCGACGATCTCGAGTGGATTATGGGTCGCGGTATCCAAGAATGGTTACGTTGGGAATGACGTTTGGCGATACCGGGTGGCGACGATTTCGACGTNAACTATGGGTTGTCTATACGNGCTNAACAAGACGGGATGCAATCGCCTTCGTCACAGCTTNAAAGCCNTGTGCGCATTTACGCTCAGGNACCGTACGCTTGTGAGGGTAACCAGGTAACCAACGATTCCCACTGGAAGATAGCCGCAAGTCCGAGTAGTTGTAGAGCGATGAACGGAATAACTCCTCGATAGATGGTGATTGCGTCGATGTCTGGAGGTGCNACGCCTTTGAGGTAGAAAATCGCGAAACCGACTGGGGGTGTTAGGAAGCTTGTTTGGAGACACACCGCGAATAGCACGGTAAACCAGACCGGGTCGAAGCCAAGCGAAGTCACGACGGGAGCAACGAGCGGCAGAATGATCAACGTTAATTCGATCCAGTCGAGAAAGAAGCCGAGTAGGAACGTAAATAGTAGGATCGTGATGATGACCCCAGTCGGGCCAAAGGGAAGCCCTAGCAATGTTCTTTCGATGAGTTCGTCGCCCCCCAGACCACGCAGTACCAACGAAAAAGCTGTTGCTCCAATAAGGATGGCAAATATGAANGCCGTGGTCCGCGTGGTCTCTCTCACGACGTCCGTAAGGATCGATTTGGAGAGTGACCCATTGACCAGAGCGAGGACGAGTGCGCCTGCGGCACCGACTCCAGCGGCTTCTGTCGGTGTTGCGAAACCAAGAAAGATACTGCCAAGAACAGCGAAGATCAGAAACGCTGGAGGAATGACCGCTTTCGTTAGCGTCACTAATGCAGCGGTATCGAAACTANCCNGTATTTCGCTCGAGGGTAAATCGGCTGGTTTCAGCAGGCCGTGGCCCAAGAGGTAGAACACGTAAAGCCCACTCAGCAGCAACCCTGGCAATACGGCACCTAAGAAAAGATCGCCTACTGACATCGCCATCCGATCTGCCATCAGGACCAGCATGATGCTCGGGGGAATGAGAATGCCGAGGGTGCCGACGGCACAAACCGTACCCGCAGCAACGCTTTTGTTGTAGTTCTGTTCGAGCATCACCGGTAGACCGAGCAAGGCCAATAGGACGACGGACGCGCCAATGATTCCCGTGGTCGCGGCGAGAAGTACGCCGATCAGAACCACGCTAACGGCAAGACCGCCATTTATGCCTCGAAAGAGCGTGGCAAAACTGCTCATGAGCCGACTGGCGATGCCTGAACGGTCCAGCATTAAGCCCATGAAGATGAACATGGGCAGGGCCACCATGACCCAGTTTTCCATGACGTTCCATACGCGTTCGACGGTAATGGACGTGTACGCCCAATCGATGTCGATCGTCATGCCAAAGTCGACGGAGGCGACGATCGCGATCGCGGTAAAGAGTATGGCNAGCCCGGCAAGTACCCANGCGACCGGAAATCCAGTGAATACCAATANGATGAAGGCGAAAAACATCGCCAATGCCAGTATTTCGTTAGCGGGCATGGAAGAAGAGAAATGACCAAAGGCGGGTCAGTCGTGCGAAGGCTGCNAGTGCAAGGAACGAAAAACCAAGGACNAGTACTAACTTAATCAGCCATCGGAGTTCGAGTCCGCCCGGTGATTGCGAGACTTCGTTGGTTTGATAACTGTCCATGACGAACGGGAACCCGTAGATCAGCATGAGCGCCGTGAAAGGTAGNACGAAAAGCACGATGCCGTAGAGGTCAATCCAAGCTTTGAGTTCGGGCGAGAAACGTTCGTGGAGCACGTCGACCCGAATATGTGCATCGGCTTGAAACGCGTAGCTCAGTCCGAACATGAATCCGGTCGAGTACAAATGCCACTGAATTTCCTCAAGTTCGATCCTGCCTTCGCTAAAGACGTAACGAAGTATGACGTTGAGGACGATGACGAAAATCAACCCGACCCAGATCCACGACAGNCCGTTGCCTANGCGNTGCAGGAAGGGGTCGATCCAGCGCGAGAAAGTGGTCGTGGGAAGTTGGGTTTCCGGAGTCACCTAAAAATCCCGCGGAAGATAAGCGAGTCGTTTCCATCGAGCATAGATTTTGCGGAAACTCTGTTGCGACGCTCGAATTATTCGAAAATCCTCGTCATTGCTGGCTTCTTCTGCCATCACTTCGTCCGTCACTCGATTTAGCTCGCGCAATATCGGAATCGGTAGTCGTATCGCTTTCACGCCCTTGGCGGGNAATCCGGCTAGCACTGGTCCCTGGAGAGCCTCCGCCCGAGCNAAATTGCGGGTTACCCCAGCGGTACACGCCGTATCGAATAAACGCTTCTGGGCCGAATTGAGCGAGGACCATTGTTCTGCATTGATAACCAAATGGGCGGAGGTATAGGTCTGATGCCATCCGGGGTAATAGTTTAGTTTGGCAATTCGATCAAACCCCAACGATTCATCAACGTTTGGTAACGAAAATTCGGTTGCGTCGATCGCACCCTTTTCAAGCGCTTGAAAAATTTCGCCACCCGGCAACATCGTTACCGAGGCGCCAAGACGTTCGATGACCTTACCACCGAGACCGGCAAACCGAATTTTAAGGCCCCGAACGTCGCTGAGTGACTCGATTGGCTCGCGGAACCAGCCGGCAGTTTCGGGTCCAATGAGTCCACACAAAATAGGATGAACGCCATAGCGCGCGTACAAAGCTTCGGTGAGTTCGCGGCCGTCGGCTTCNTACCACCACGCGGAAAATTCCCAGGGCTCCATACCGAACGGNACGGCGCCAATGAGCGCAGAAGCTGGAATTTTTCCTTGATCGTAACCAACCCAGGTATAACCTGCTTGTACCTTACCTTCGCGTACNGCATCGACGATGTTGAACGCGGGCACNAGTTCACCCGGCTCATAAATAGCCAGTTCGATTGCACCGTTGGTCTCGATCGACAACGTTTCAGCAACAAACACGACGTTGTCACCAAGCGCTTTTAAATTGGTACTAAACGCTACCGGAACCCGCCACCGAAGTTGGGGCACGCCTTGACCGGAGCCGTTTTGCTTGATNCTGGGTTGGTTCCCNGGAGGCCGGATCGCGAGTGTCGCGAGCATGCCGACAACGAGTGCAATCACTACCGCGATGGATGCAGCACGGTTGCTCACNTCACNCCCTCCAAGTGCAAAGAGGCCGATTGTCTAAACTTGGACTTGATTTGTCATTGTTTCAGTCACGTTAGCTTTGACGACGCGAATGATTCGGGTTATCAACCCATCGTCCGGCCCATTTTCCGCTGAAGTCAGGTGGTGGATAGAAGCTTTGGTTTGTAGTGGAGTAACGCAATGACGACCGAGAAACTCTGGAAAAAACCCGTGTTTTGGTGTTACGGATCCGCCGCGACCGCGTTTGGCATCAAGAACAACGCGTTTAGTTATCTCCTGCTCTTGTACTGTACCCAGGTCCTGGGCATTCCAGGATTTAAAGCGTCCATCGCACTGGCCATCGCAATGATCTGGGATGCGGTGTCTGATTTGTTGTTGGGCCATTGGTCCGACAAGACCAGTTCACGATTGGGTCGCCGCCATCCGTTCATGTATGCCGCGCTGTTGGTGTTGCCGGTCAGTTTTTATCTCCTCTTCGATCCAGCCATCGAGCTCCATGAAGGCAATGCATTCACCTACGTGTTGGTGATGGCACTGCTTATCCGTACCGGGACCACGTTGTTTGAAATGCCCTCGATCGCGTTGCTGCCGGATTTAGAGAAAGACTATGACCGACGCAATCAGTGGCTAGCGCTCCGTTACTTTTTTGGCTGGTATGGGGGCAACGGCATTCATATCGTCAATATGATGTTCTGGGCCGGCGCGTACGGTTTTGCAGTACAACGTGGATACACGATTTATGCCACCGCTGGCGCGTTATTGATCTTCCTCTCAATCGTTATCTCAAGCTTAGGAACCCAGCGAGAAGCATCTGCACTGCCACGGCCGGCAGAGACGTTCAAGCTTGGGGATATCGCGTCCGAAGTCGGGCAAATGTTTGAATCGCTCAAGAACCCAAACTTCAAAGCGTTGTTCTTGTATGGCCTGACAGTGGGCATTGCCGCTGGTTTGGGTATGGCTTTGTATTTGTATAACACCACGTATTTCTTTGCTTTCAGCGGGACGCAAATTGGTGTCACGGGATTGTGGATACTCGTCGCGCCAGTGTGTGCCATCTTTGCAGCTCCGTTTTTTGGCGCCCGCTTTGGCAAGAAAAGGGCCGCAATCTACGCGATTTTGCTGAACATCGCGCTATATCCCATTCCATATATCTTGGTGCTTGCGGGCGCGTGGCCGGAACTTGGAAGTTGGCTAAGCCTCTACGTCTATTCAATCTTTGTTGTCGTCGAGGTCTTTTGTGGAATCATCGGGGGCGTGTTACTCGATTCGATGATGGCGGACGTGGTTGAAGATAGCGAAGTGGTCACCGAACGCCGATCGGAAGGCTTGTTTTTCGCTGCAAGGGGATTTGCTGGCAAGGCGATTTCTGCAGGCGGTATCGTTGGAGCTGGCATCATTGTCTCGTTGGTGGGCCTTGATGCGATTACGAGTGTTGAACAAGTCACCTACGACGTACGAGTCAACATTGCCATCTTGTTCTTACCGCTTTATTGCTTATTAAACGTTGGCGCTCTTTACTTCGTATCGCAATATCGAATTGATCGGGACGACCATGGCGATAACCTGGACAAATTGGCTGAAAGGGCGCGGATCGATCGTCACCGCCGCGAGGGGTTTAGCGTTGACTAAGACCGCTTGATGCGCGTGGTTCGCGGGTGGGGTTGGTTTAATGACAAGGCAGGTTTTTTGGAGGACATGTGCTCACCCTGATTAACGTCTTGGCGCAGTTGTTCGTTTTCCTCGTTGGTTTGGGTATCTTGGTCATCGCCATCGTCTATGTGTTGGATCGCGTACAAAAGAAACATGCGATACGGCGCAATTTTCCGGTCATTGGACGTTTCAGGTATTGGTTTGAGCACTTAGGGGAGTTTTTTCGACAATATTTTTTTGCGCTCGACCGCGAGGAAATGCCGTTTAATCGGGCTGAACGCTCTTGGGTGTACCGAGCGGCGAAAGGTGAGAACAACATTGTTGCCTTTGGCTCGACGCGGGATTTACGCCCGGTAGGCACGGTGATTTTCGTCAATTGTGCTTTTCCAACCCTGAAGAAAGACGCAGTCGATACCACTGAAATAACCTTCGGACCTTTCGCGGACAGTCCCTACACGACTCAATCGGTCTTTCACATTTCCGGAATGAGTTACGGTGCAATCTCCAAGCCAGCGGTGCTCGCGCTGTCGAATGGGGCTCGGCAATCCGGGATTTGGATGAATACGGGAGAAGGCGGACTCGCGCCCCAACACTTGGAAGGTGGCGCGGACTTGGTGTTTCAGATTGGTACCGCCAATTATGGCGTCAGAGATGCTGCGGGAAATTTGTCGGACGAGCGGCTCGCGGCGGTAGCCGCCCACGAACAGGTACGCATGTTTGAAATCAAGCTTTCCCAAGGCGCTAAACCCGGTAAGGGCGGAATTTTGCCCGCCGAAAAAGTGACCGAAGAAATCGCGAATATCCGGCTCATTGCTCCGAGGAAGGATTCCATTAGCCCGAACCGCCATCGTGAGGTTAATTCAGAGTCAGATCTCCTGGACTTTATTGGCCGCATTAGACGGATCACAGGCAAGCCCACCGGCTTTAAGGCCGTGGTAGGTAATTACGATTGGCTAGAGACGTTATGTAGTCAAATTAAAACACGAGGCATTGAAAGTGCGCCTGATTTCATCACCGTCGACAGTGCGGATGGTGGTACGGGCGCCGCACCCATGAGTTTGATCGACTACATGGGGTTGCCGATCAAGGAAAGTCTTCCGGGCGTCGTTGACCTGCTCAATCGGCACGGCTTGAAAGACCGGATCAAAGTTATCGCCAGTGGAAAATTAATTACCCCAGCGGAGGTCGCGTGGGCCATCTGCGTGGGAGCAGACTTCGTGGTTTGTGCCCGTGGATTTATGTTTGCGCTTGGTTGCATCCAGGCGCTTCAGTGTCACAAGAACACCTGTCCCACCGGGGTAACCACGCATGATCCCTCATTACAGCGGGGGCTTGATCCGACGGATAAAGCCGGACGAGTGCGAGAGTATGCCCAGGGCATTCGGAAGGAAGTCGGCGTTATCGCGCATTCGTGTGGCGTGACGGAGCCTCGTGAATTGCAACGCGCCCATTGCCGAGTGGTACAAGAAGATGGTGCCACGATTCCACTCGATCAGTTATTCCCGGATGAACTCCGGGTCGACGAGACCACCGCAAGCGGGTGACATCTACGCTTCGATTTAATGAATAAACGCGATATGTTAGACCGCGTATAAAAAGGAGATCACCATGATCCCCAAAGGACCTGAAGATTTCGATGTTGCATGGTTTAACGACGTGTTGGAACTCGGAAGCGCTGAGGTGATTGGAGCCGAAGTCGAATACTTGACAACGCCCGGTCAGACCGCCGATGTGGCTGGCGTCGATCTGACCTACCGAGGCGATACGGATTTACCCAACCGAATGATCGCGAAGTTCACGGCCAAGGCTGAGGCGACCCAAGGTATTGCGGTCGCGTTTGACCTGTATCGGCGGGAAGCTAAGTTTTATGAGGAATTTGGAGATGGCGGTATGCCGGTGCCCACGTGTTACTACAGTTCGGCGAGCACCGATGGGCGGGAAGTTGTGTTGTTGTTAGAGGACCTCTCAGCTGGCGTATCGCCGAGTTGGGCTTCGACGCTTGGCCAAGTTGAAATAGCGCTACGTGCCGCCGGGCCATTTCACGCGCGTTGGTGGAACAATCCGGAACTTTTGGACAAAGCGTTTCTTGTGGGACGCAGCGATCCCGTCTTTTTCAACACCACCGCAAGTAACGCGAAAGCGTCTTTGCCACTCGCGTTGGACAACGCCATGACGCCTCTCTGTGAAGATATATTGAGGCGGTGGCTCGATCGTGTACCTCAATTCCTGGAATGGGTCGATACTAGGCCGTACTCGCTGGTGCATGGCGATTTTCATCCCAAACAAATGTTTTTCCCCACCGAGCGTGGTGACGGGCGTTTTGCGGTGATTGACTGGCAGTTTCCCATGATCGGAACGGGCTCATGGGACGTTGCTCGAATTATGTTGGCTGGGCTTTCAACCGACACACGTCGAGAGAACGAGGAGCGGCTTATGGAGAACTACCTCGAGGATCTACGTGAAGGAGGCGTCGGCGAGTATGGAATCGATGAATTCAGACAAGATGCGTTGACGGGCCACCTGATCTCGCTTGCCATTCATACCATTGCGTGTGCGACAGAAATTGATCGCCTCAAGTTGGAAATCACCGATCTGGGTCTCGACTGGAGAGAGATTTTATTCGGTCGCCTCGACGCAATTTTCGCTGGGGAAAATCCGATGGACCAACTTCCGTACATGCGATGACTATCGCGTGCCGGTTATTCTTTAACCCACTTCGCGACGCGTGGGTGTCGGTAGGTTGCCATTTGATTGATTAACTGGTCGGGTTGCGAAGCGACGAGGACACTCTGTCGGTGTTCATTACGAATCATCCCTTCTTGTGCGGCGTGATCTAAGAATGTGAACAGCGCGTCGAAATAGCCCGCGGTGTTGAGCAAGCCCGTGGGTCGCTCCTGAATGTGCAGTTGATTCCATGTAATGGCCTCGAATATTTCCTCGAGGGTTCCAAAGCCCCCGGGCATGGCAATGTAGCCGTCACTCAAATCGGCGAATCGGCGTTTACGATCATGCATCGTATCGACGATTTCGAGGCTCGTTAGATTCTCATGCCCGACGATATCGTCCAGATCGCGAGTGATGATGCCAATGACTTCTCCGCCCGCTGCGAGAACTGCGTCGGCGACTGCACCCATGAGCCCGACTCGGGCACCCCCGTAGACAAGTCCGATGTCTCTCTTTGCGAGTTCATTGCCAAGGGAATGTGCGGCGTGCCGGTAGGCGGGGTTTTTGCCTTCACTGGAACCGCAATTGACGCAGATTCGCTTCACGCTACACGACTTCGTCAAGACGGAACTGCTCAATTTCGCCATCGCTGTAACCGATAGAGCTGAGCACCTCGTCGGTGTGCTCCCCAAGCTTCGGCGTTGCTGACCGGATACGAAACGGTGCGTCAGAGAGTGTCACGGGCTGGGCGACGAGGCTTATATCGCCGAGCTCAGGATGGTGAACGGGGGAGGCCATCTGCAAGTGTTTCACCTGAGGATCGTTGAAGACCTCGTCGATCGAGTAAATGTATCCTGCCGGTACGCCTGCATCATTAAAGGCCTTGATCCACGCTTCGCTGGATCGGCCAACGGTAATTGCCTCGATTTCTGCGTTCATGGCGTCGCGGTTTTTCGATCGGACCCCTGGTGAACGAAAACGTTCGTCGGTTAACCAGTCGGGGCGCTGCATGACTTCACAGAACCGCTCGTAAATGGCGGCCCCCGTCGCCGCGATGTTGATGTGCCCATCAGCGGTCGCGAAAACCCCCGTTGGGATTCCTGTGGGGTGATTGTTGCCTGCTTGTGGGGCGACTTCACCGTCCAACAGCCAGCGCTCAGCCTGAAAATCGAGCATCGCGATCTGCGCCTCAAGCAGCGATGCCTGCACCCATTGTCCGGTGCCAGTATGTTGCCGACCAATGAGCGCGGTAAGAATTCCGAGGGCGGTATATAGCCCCGCGGACAGATCTGCGACGGGAATGCCAGCGCGGACCGGGCCTTGCCCCGGCAGACCTGTAATCGACATCAGACCGCCCATGCCTTGCGCGACTTGATCGAATCCGGGCAGATGTCCGTAGGGACCGTCTTGACCGAAACCTGAGATGCTTGCGTAAACGACGCGAGGATTGGCGGCCTTCACTTTCTCGTAGTCGATACCCAAACGGAATTTGACGTCCGGTCGGTAATTTTCAACGACCACGTCGGCGTCGTTGACCAATTTGAAGAAAATTTCCCGACCTTGATCGGATTTGAGGTTCAGGGAGAGACTGCGTTTGTTTCGGTGAAGGTTTTGGAAATCGGGGCCATGACGAGCGCCTCCTAGTGTTCCGCCACCATCACCGGGTTGTTCGATTTTGATTACGTCAGCGCCCCAGTCAGCCAACTGTCTGACTGCGGTTGGCCCGGCCCGCACCCTGGTTAAATCCAAGACCTTTATATGTGCTAATGGAAGTGTCATACCCGTTTCCCCCTGTGGAGGATTATGCGAGAGTAGTCGATCGTTTCGTAGGCTTCGGGGGAAAGACCTTGGAACAATCCGGCCAATACCGGATTCCGGCTGCAAGAGCCATCGTGTGGGATGCGCTCAATGATGCCGACGTCTTGCAAGCATGTATTGAAGGTTGTGAGTCCGTAACCAAATTATCGGATCATCGATTTGACGCGAACATCACTGCAAAACTCGGACCGGTAAAAACAAAGTTCAAGGCCACCATTGAAGTGTCGGATCGAAATCCACCAGAAAGCTACTCCCTCGACGTCAGTGTGAAGGGGGGCATGCAGGGTTTCGGTAAAGGGCGAGCGGAAGTCGAGCTAGCAGAAGACCAAAATGCGACCCTCTTATCGTATCGAGTTCAAGGCAATGTGGGCGGGAAACTCGCGCAAATGGGATCTCGGCTTATCACCGCCGCCGGTCGCAAGATGGCGGACGGTTTTTTTTTGAAGTTCAGCGAACGCTGGGCGGACACGATTTAGGTAGGAGAACTAAGTGGAAATCTCTTTAACAGTCAACGGCACAGAGCATACGACCGATGTGCCAGACAATAGCTTGCTGGTTGAAATAATACGCGAGCGGTTGAACCTTACGGGAACGCATGTCGGTTGCGATACCAGCCAATGCGGTGCCTGTACCATTCACATGGACGGACGTTCGGTGAAATCGTGCACGGTGCTGGCAGGCCAGGCAGACGGTGCGGACATCACGACCATCGAAGGCATCGGGACCGTTGATGCGCTGCATCCAATGCAAGAAGCATTCCGCGAAAACCACGCGTTGCAATGCGGATTTTGTACGCCGGGCATGATCATGAGTGCGATCGACCTTGTAGAAAAAGGTAAACCGTTGGATGAACGGTCTGTGCGCGAAGGCCTCGAAGGTAATCTGTGTCGATGCACGGGATACCACAACATCGTCAAAGCCGTACTTGACGCTCAAGACAAGATGTAAGGAGCACGACAGATGACCAGCGAAACAGGTATTGGTGCGGCGGTTAAGCGCAAAGAAGATGCGCGATTCATCACGGGGGCAGGGCATTACACCGACGATATCAACCAGCCGGGACAGCTTTACGCAGTGTTTGTTCGGTCGATGTATCCACGTGCCGAAATCCGTTCGATCGATGTGAGTCCTGCGTTAGCGATGCAGGGTGTCGTGGCGGCGTATACGGGCGCCGATCTGGCCGCTGATGAGATCGGGGACTTGCCCTGCGGATGGATGGTCAAGTCCAAGGACGGTTCCGACATGATCCAACCACCGCATCCGCCGGTTGCAGTTTCCGTCGTTAACTACGTTGGAGAGCCCTACGCGATGGTTGTTGCAGAGACGCTGCAAGAGGCGCGAGACGGGGCCGAAGCCGTTACCGCCGATTTCAATGAACTTCCGGTCGTGGTTGATCTTGCGTCCGCACATGGCGCGGACCAGATTCATGAGGCCGCGCCCGGCAATCAATGCTATGACTGGGAACTCGGCGATCGCGAGGCCACCGACGCTGCTTTTGCTTCTGCCGACCATGTGACGTCACTCGACATTGTCAACAATCGCCTAATTCCGAATGCCATGGAACCACGTGCAGCGCTGGGCATGTACGAGGCGGCTACGGGGAATTACACGCTATACACAACGTCGCAAAACCCCCATCTGGAGCGTCTAATTCTCGCCGCGTTCGTTAACGTTGCAGCTGAGTCGAAATTGCGTGTCGTCGCGCCTGATGTCGGCGGCGGTTTCGGTTCCAAGATCTTTGTATACGCGGAAGAGACAGCGGTGATATGGGCAGCTGGAAAATTGGCTCGTGCGATCAAGTGGCGAGCCGATCGATCCGAGTCTTTTCTCGCGGATGCGCACGGCAGAGACCATCTTACGAGGGCTGAACTCGCATTGAAGGCGGACGGCACGTTTGTGGGGTTGCGTGTCAAGACGGTTGCCAATATGGGCGCGTATTTGTCGCTCTTTGCCTCGAGTGTTCCCACCTACCTCTACGGCACGCTTCTAGCAGGGCAGTATCGAACGCCGGCAATTTATGTCGAAGTGCAGTCGGTGTTTACCAACACCGCGCCCGTCGACGCCTATCGAGGGGCAGGCAGGCCCGAGGCGACCTACGTTGTCGAACGCTTGGTCGAAACGGCGGCTCGCGAACTCGGGAAAGATCCAGCGGATATCCGGCGGCTTAACTTTATCCAGCCGGAAGATTTTCCCTATGAAACGCCGGTCGCACTGACATACGACACCGGGGATTACGACGCGAGTCTGAAGAAAGCGATAGAACTCATCGGGTATGACGGCTTTGCCGAACGGAAAGTGTCTTCCGAAGCGAATGGAAAAAAAAGAGGTATCGGATTTTCTTGTTACATCGAAGCCTGCGGCCTGGCGCCATCGCAGGTAGCCCTTTCACTGGGTGCAGGGGTCGGTCTATTTGAATCTGCTGAAGTACGCGTTGACGTCACGGGATCGGTGAGTGTCATGACGGGCTGTCACAGCCACGGCCAGGGACATGAAACAACGTTCGCGCAGATTGTTTCGGACAAGCTTGGCATTCCTTTCGAAAACGTGGATGTCGTCCATGGCGACACCGGACGCTCCGACTATGGCCTTGGCACCTACGGTTCTCGTTCGCTCGTGGTGGGCGGATCTGCGATCGTGAAAGCGACAGACAAAGTCATTGCCAAGAGCCGGAAAATCGCGGCGCACATGCTTGAAAGTACCGAGGAAAACGTTGATTTTGAGGAAGGCACCTTTTCGGTCACGGATTCAAACCAATCGATCACGTTTCCAGAAGTCGCTTTCTCCGCCTACGTGCCCGGTAATTACCCGTTGGATGAACTTGAACCGGGATTGTCCGAAAAAGCGTTCTATGATCCGGAGAATTTTACCTATCCTGCGGGTGCTCATATCTGTGAAGTCGAGGTGGATCCAGAGACTGGAAAGGTGGAAATCGTCAACTTCGTCGCAGTAGACGATTTTGGCGAGATTATTAATCCGATGATCGTTGCCGGTCAGGTTCATGGAGGACTCGCCCAAGGGATCGGCCAGGCCTTGCTTGAACACGGTATTTACGATGAGTCCGGACAGTTGGTGACGGGTTCGTACATGGACTATACGATGCCGAGAGCCGACGACATGCCCAATTTTGTCGTCGATACCACCGTGACTCCGTGTACGCACAATCCGTTGGGAGCCAAAGGCTGCGGTGAAGCCGGAGCCATAGGTTCGACCGCAGCAGTAATGAATGCGTTGACCGATGCGCTGGGGGTTGTTGATGTGCCGATGCCGGCGTCGCCCGAGACGGTGTGGCGCGCGATGCAAGGAGAATAGACATGTACCGTTTTAACTATCACAAACCCGATGATATGGATGCGGCTCAGCAGATGATGGCTGATGCTGAAGACGGGGTGTACCTATCAGGTGGAATGACACTAATTCCGACGTTGAAAGCACGTCTTGCGTCGCCAACGGACGTCATCGACCTTTCTGGGCTAGCTCTTTCAGGTATCGAGCTCGCTGACGATAGTTTGACCATTGGGGCGTTAACTCTGCACTCCGAGGTTGCCGCCGGAAACGAAATTTCGTCTTTGTCGAATCTGGCGTTGGCAATTGGTGACGCGCAAGTCCGTAATCGAGGCACGATCGGAGGTTCAATCGCAAACAGCGATCCGGGNGCCGATTACCCNGCGGCNGTTATGGCGCTGGNCGCAACGATCAATACCACGGCTGGGGCGATCGATGCCGACGATTTCTTCCAGGGTCTCTTTGAAACCGCGCTAAAACCCGGTGCAATCGTAACGAGCGTTACGTTTCCGTTGCCCGGACGTGCAGCGTACGAGAAGTTTCCAAACCCAGCGTCCCGTTACGCGGTGGTCGGTGTGATGGTTGCTGAAACGAATGGCGANGTTCGGGTCGGNGTGACGGGTGCCGGACCCTGTGCCTANCGACAGCGTAATTTTGAACAAGCGTTGGCAGACAATTTCTCCGTCGCGGCGTTGNANGGATTGGAGGTCGATTACGCGGAATTCAACAGCGACATTCATGCATCTGCTGANTATCGGGGNCACCTTGTCGGGGTCATGGCTCGACGNGCTGTGGCGCAAATAANCTAAGNGCNCTTGCTTNTGTCNNAGTCATCGAAATAACTNGGTATAGCCGATGGTNAGAGAGACCCGCGCATATCGCTGCCACGCCATCAGCGAGGANATCGGCAGTATTACNCTCGACACGGTATTGGTCGAAGATCCNGGACCAGGCGAAGTGCAGATCAATGTGAAGGCCTGCTCGGTCAACTTCCCGGATCTGCTGATGATTCAGGGGAAATACCAGTTTAAACCGCCNNTGCCNTTTGCNCCGGGAGGTGAAGCGTNGGGAGACGTNNTTGNNGTCGGTTCNGAGGTGTCNGGTGTANAGGTNGGCGATCGTGTTGTTTTTGGGTCTCGTCACGGTTGCTTTGCGGAGACATTGAANGTGTCCGCAGANGCGATCAATNCGATNCCGGGNNCTATGACGTATGCCAAAGCAGCGTCATATGGNACGGCATATCAGACGGCCTACGTCGCGCTGACGCATCGGGGAAATTTGCAGCCGGNTGAATGGCTCATGGTGCATGGGGCGACCGGNGGCGTCGGGATGGCGGCTGTCGATATCGGTAAACANCTGGGTGCACGGGTTATTGGCACNGGCGGGACCGATGCCAAGTTGGCAGTTGTTAAAAGTCGTGGCGCGGATGAAGTTATCAACTACACCCAAGCGGATGGCTCACTTGGCGGTTTTCGNGATCGGGTGAAGTCGATTACGGGAACGGGTGGCGCNGACGTTATTTACGANCCAGTGGGAGGCGATGTATTCGACGAGTCCATGCGCTGTGTCAATTGGGGNGGACGTATTCTAACCATCGGNTTTACCAGCGGCCGTTGGCCNCAAGCCGCCGTGAATTTGATCCTNATAAAACAAATTGCGGTCATTGGCGTNCGAGCGGGAGAGGTGGGTCGGCGAGATCCCAAGTTGGGTCGGAANTTCCACNATGANCTGTACCANTTGGCTAACGATGGNCTCATTGATCCATACGTGTGCGCGGGATTNCCTCTCGAGCGNGCNGTTGATGCNATGCGTATGCTCGAAAANCGAGAAGTNGTTGGGAAATGTGTCGTTACGATGAACGGATACNAGCTCGAAACGTCNGGCGTCTAGTCCTCNGCGAGNTAGCGATCCTGTAATCGTCTCATNCCGTGCAGCCATCGGTCGGGGTCCTCGGCTTTGCGTTGCATATAGTCGGCGACCATTGGATGTGGAAGCACAAAAAAACGTTCTTCCCGAATAGCCTCGAGGCAATCACGGGCGACNNCGTCGGNTTCGAGCAATCCNTCNACGCTGGCNACNGANAGNCCCGTTTCTGAAGCATCNGGGGTCATCCCTGTNCGGACNGCTTGGGGACANAGTACGGTGACTTTGATGCCATCGCGGCCGTGGGTAATGGCCAACCATTCGGCCAGTGCAACGGCGGCGTGCTTGGTGACCGCGTANGTCACTGAACCAATCTGCGTNAGTAAACCTGCTGCTGACGCCGTCGAAAATAAATAGCCGCCTCCTCGTTCTCGCATNAGCGGCACCAGGTGTCGGGCNGTCCAAATGTGGGCCATGGTGTTGACGCGCCAAATTCTGTCCCATACTTCGTCCGGTTCGTCNATCCCTCGGCCNTCGGCNATCCCGGCATTGGAACAAAAAAGNTCAATCGNGCCGAAGGCGTCCTCGGTTTGGTGAATTAAACCAACGAGGTCGCTCTCACGGCCAACATCGACTTGATGGCTCGNGTGTCCAATTTCNTCGGCGACGACGGCGGCCCCTTCCTCGTTAAGGTCCGCGACGACGACGTGCCGCGCGCCCTCAGCCGCGAACAAACGACACAANTCGCGNCCGATTCCGCTTGCTCCACCAGTAACGACGACGACTTTANCTTGAATTTCCAANNGCTATCCCCCGACACAGACANGTGACGTTAGACGGTTTGCTCGGCTTATTCCACCCGATCGAAGACGATGCTGTGGCCTGGATAGGACCANCCGTTATGCCATAATCGATCGGCTGTGCGGGCGTCGTATAACGGCTATTACCTCAGCTTCCCAAGCTGGAGACGTGGGTTCGACTCCCATCGCCCGCTCCATAAANGCTGGAGTGGTTTGCCTNGTGTANGTATTGCGGNCATGGCCGAGTGTGTANTTGGGANCCTTTGAGGCACATACGTTTTCATCNAGCTGAACGCTTTTNNTTGNGNTAAACGGATTGCGTAACTTGGTTNGGGNTACGGTGAAAAACCTTNGCGGAGGGGAAAAGAGATTCTAAAAATNGAGAATGACGCCTGGTGGATGGTCGGGGGGATGTTTTTGATTCTCACGNTTTCTTCNGGCTTCGGTTTCTACAACATGTCTGTGTACATGAATGCGCTTGCGGCCAAACCGGAATTTGCTGTCGCCGATATCTCCGCTGCGACCGCGCTCATGTTTTTGGNCTCTGGGATCANGGGTCTCGGCNTTGCTCCACTGATCGAACGNTATGACATTCGATGGGTTATGACCGGGGGTGCGGCGGTNGGGGGATCTTCNTTGGCGTTAATGGGCGTGGCGGCGGATACGTCGCAGGTGTGGGCACTCTACGCGGTATTTGGCATGGGTAATGCCGCGGTTTCNTTNATTCCAGGCACCACGATCGTGACCCGATGGTTTCCAGGACCGGAACGNTCCGTNGCGTTGGCGGTTGTTTCAACGGGNTTGTCTACAGGTGGNGTGNTATTGACGCCAATATCAGCGGTTGTGATTCGAAANNTCGGTGTTGAGTTGGCTTTGCCGTGGTTNGGGTTAATTTTCTTTGTGGGAATCTCGGTGGTTGCCCTCACCNTAGTACGCGGATGGCCCGAAGGAACAAAAAGGAGTGGCGATACCGGNNCCCCTCGCCNTTGGTTGGACTGGCATGCCGTTCGTTCGCGCTTTTTCGTTGGTTCGGGGATCGCCTACATACTCATCATGGGCGCACAGGTGGGGGCGATCGCTCATCTCATCAATCATTTGGAGAAAGTTGCTGGTTTTGCGACGGCGTCAGCGTCTGTATCCGTTCTCGCGGTGACGAGCATCGTCGGTAGACTTCTGGGAGGATGGATCGTAACGAGGTTTCCAATACGGCTGTTCACGATANTGAATATTGTCGGACAATGGATGGGTTTGACCGTNCTCGCNTTTGCTGACGATAGATTCTCGGCGTTGGGGGGNACGGTACTTTTCGGGTTTACGGTCGGGAATTTGTTGATGCTGCAACCCTTGCTACTTGTGAAAGTGTACGGAGTTTTGAGGTATCCCAGGGTCTATTCGGCTGCTTATGCCTTGACAACCTTGGGTGTTGCCGGAGGACCGTTAGCGTTGGGNCTTTTGTATCAATCGTTTTCCTACACGACATCGTTTGGTGTTGCTGGTGTCTGTTCAATCGTTGCCCTCTTCATTTTTTGTAGTGCAGGCCCGGTGGTGGATGTAGAAACTTGAAGCGAGGAACTGAATTCGTGAAGCCGCGAGTTGTACATATTATTTGCTTTTGCGTTGTGGTCTTTTGCCTCTACGCGACGCCCCGGCATGCCGCGTTACCAGGGGTGTTAAGCGGCGACGAGCCGATGCCCTCGCTCGCACCGATGCTCGAAGCAAGCACCCCGGGGGTGGTGAATATTGCCACGTACGCGTCGGTGTCAGTCACCAGTCCGCTTCTTCAAGATCCGTTTTTCCGTCGCTTTTTCAATGTGCCGGAACGTCGTTTACGGCGGTCACAGAGTGCGGGTTCCGGCGTTATCGTTGATGCGGAAGGTGGTTACATTGTCACCAACAGCCACGTCGTCGATCGGGCAGACGAAATCAACGTTACGCTGGCTGATGGCAGGACGCTTCCAGCGACGCTCATCGGTATCGACACCCAGGTCGACCTCGCCGTCTTGGAGGTCAAGGGCGACCGACTTACGGCACTTCCCTTCGCCGATTCGAGTGCGTTGAGGGTGGGGGATTTTGTGGTTGCGATAGGTAATCCGTTTGGACTTGAGCAAACCGTTACTTCGGGAATCATCAGCGCCCTTGGGCGAAGCGGTCTCGGTATTGAAGGGTATGAAGACTTTATTCAGACAGATGCCTCCATTAATCCGGGTAATTCGGGCGGTGCGCTGGTGGACCTCAAAGGGGCCGTGGTCGGGATCAACACGGCAATCATCGCGCCGGGTGGCGGTAACGTCGGCATTGGGTTTGCGATACCGAGCAATATCGTCACGGTGATCATGCGCGAATTGATTGATCATGGGGAGGTACGACGGGGTCGGATCGGTCTAGACGTAGCGACCCTAAATCCTGATCTCGCCGCAGCTTTTGGGACGGGGCTCATCGAGGGGGTGGTCGTTATGGACGTCGAACCCGGCAGCGCAGCAGATGGTGCCGGTCTTCGAACGGGCGACGTTATTACCCATCTAGCTAACCGGGCAGCGCGAAAAGTCGGCGATTACCGAAGCCAGGCAGCGGTCACCATGATTGGTGATACGTTGGCGCTCGACGTCGTTCGAGACAATGAAGCCCGCCGTTATAGCGTTGTGATGAAGGACGATGTAGTAGCGCGAGTAGACGGTGACCGCCTGGATGACCGCTTGGCGGGTGCCGTGTTTAACGACTTCCGCGACGAATCGGATCCGAAGGGCGGGGGCGGTGTGTTAGTCAGCGAAGTCGACGTTAATGGATCGGCATACGCGTATGGACTTGAGGATGGCGATGTCATTGTTGCAGCGAATCGGCGGCGCATTCACGATGTCGGCGGGCTATGGCGCGCGTTCAAAGCCGATGCCGTGTTGAGACTTCGTATTTATCGTGCGGGGCGTTACGGTGAACTATCGATTCGATAGTTCAGGCTGTGGCGGAGGTCGGGAGTGACGATGGATCGGCGCACAGCTCTCGTGACGGGCGCATCTGCGGGTCTAGGCGCTGAGTTCGCACGGCAATTAGCAAACAGGGGCCTTGATCTGTTATTGGTCGCGCGTAGATCAGAACGACTCAGTGAGCTGGCCGATCGATTAGCGCGCGATACTGGAGTACGGGCCCATGTGTTCGCTGCGGACCTATCCGCGCCGGAGGCGCCCGCGGAGATTTTTGACTACGTACGTGAGCGCGGGTTGCATGTCGACTTTCTCGTAAATAATGCCGGGTCCGCGGGGATCGAATTTCTTGAAGACCGTGTCTGGAAAAAACAAGCCGACTACCTTGAGTTGATGATGATTTCGGTTGCACAGATGTGCCATTTGTTTGTTCCGCCTATGTGCGAAAAGGGATTTGGCAGAGTGATCAATGTGGCGTCCGTCGCGGGTCGTATCGCACGTGCCAACGATCTCAATTACGGACCATCGAAAGCCTATGTTGTGGCGTTTTCCGAATCTTTAAACCTCAGCGTTCGTGCCTCGGGGGTTCGCGTTTGTGCATTGTGTCCCGGCTTTACTCACACTGAATTTCACGAAGTAGCCGGCATGACGGAAAGAAAAGAACGGATGCCGAAGTTCATCTGGTACGACGCGGGAGTCGTTGTCGAGGAGGGGCTCAAAGCCGCTGAACGCGGTAGGAGCGTTTACATCTCGGGCCGTCTTTATCGCTGGCTTGATCCACTCCTCCAGTTGGTTTGGACCCGGCGCTTGATTAAGCGATTTATGTAATGGGGTTTTGTATCCCTACTCGAACATAATGATGTTACGCGCGACTTCTCCAGTCTCTAACTGTGCAAATGCATCGTTGACATCCTCGAGCTTGATGTGGCTCGAGATCATGTCGTCGAGATGCAGTTTGCCGGCGAGGTAGAACTCGACATATCGGGGCATATCCACTCGGAACCGATTCGAACCCATGTTCGATCCTTGGAGTTTCTTTTCTCGCAAGAATTCGGGGCCGTGAATTTCGACCATGGTACCGACGGGAATCATCCCGATAACGGTGGCACAGCCGCCCGCCCGGATCATCTTGAATGCCTGTTCGGTGGTTACTTTGAGACCGATTGCCTCAAAGGCATAGTGGACACCACCGCCGGTCAATTCGCGGACCGCCTCAACGGGGTCGTTATCGGCGGCATTGACTACCTCAGTGGCCCCGAATTTTCGTGCGAGTTCAAGTTTGCTGGCAAGAGTGTCCACCGCGATGATCCGACTCGCGCCGGCAATTTCGGCACCGTTAATGCATGAGAGCCCGACTCCGCCGCAACCGATCACGGCTACAGTCGATCCTGGCTCAACTGCCGCTGTATGAATTACGGCACCGACGCCAGTGGTGACGCCGCAACCGATCAATGCGGCACGATCAAGCGGCATATCTTCCCGAACTTTGGCGACAGCGTGTTCGTGGACCAGCATGTATTCCGCGAACGACGAGAGGTTCAGGAACTGAGCGATCGGCGTTCCTTCCTGGGCGAGCCGGGGACTCTCGCCGCCTTTACGTTGTAACTCGGGCTCCTGACAGAGGGACATTTGTCCTGTTAGACAATATTCGCAGTGACCGCAGAACGCCGATAGGCAGGTGATGACGTGATCGCCGCTCTGAACATATTTGACGTCGGACCCTACTGCCTCGACGACTCCGGCCGACTCGTGGCCCAAAATAACGGGCAGGGGGTACGGGTAGGAGCCGTTCTGAAAGTGGAGGTCCGAGTGACAAACGCCTGCGGCTACGGTACGCACCAGGACTTCGCGGGGACCCGGGTCCGCCGTTTGCACCTCCTCTATCTCCAAAGGCTTATTTACTTCCCGCAAAACCGCAGCTTTCATCTCTTGGATCCCTTTTACCTTTTACCCAGACGGTCGAGTGTGCCAAACGGTTTCGGTGAATACTACCGTGTGAACGAGGCTTGCGCGGGCGTGTAGAGAAGTGCGATGGTTCGCCGATGTTCTGTCTGCTCGGCTAGAACTATTTGAGACACGCCGTCCATATTTTGTTGGGCTTGACCATCTTTGTTGTTGGGCAAGTGGGTGCGCACGCGTATGAAGGACCGATACACCAGCAACTGACCTTTAGCGCAGTGCGGCACTATAACAACTGTATCGACGACGACGATTTGCGCCTCTCGGCACTGCAAACACGTTACATGGCGAAGGCCAACGCAGAGCAAGCGGACGGTGGCTTTTGGCGCGGACTCTTTCGTTGGAATTTCTATAATCGAGACGATCAAACGCCCCGCAGTTTGATGTGGGTTGTTGAAACGCGTTTGCACGAAGGTTTCGAGCAGCTTGTAGGGAATCTTGATCGATCGAACAGTCTTGCGGATCGGTATTCCAACCTTGGCCGTGTCGTCAATCATTTGCAGGACATGACGTCGCCGGCTCACGTGGTTCCGGTATTTGTGTCACGTTGGTGGCGTTTTAACGTTGGTGACCGTTTCGACGAATTTCCGATCGATGAAGTTGATCTCAACCAACGGCTCGGCGCCGATTGCACTCAAGTTAGAGGGATCATCCAGGATACCTTGGATACCGGGTACCAAGACCTTTTACGCCTCACGGCAGAAACTACGTTCAGCGCGGTGAAAGGGGACATCGAGGGATTACCCTTCACTTGGGAAGTTTTCTGGAAACCGGATGTGAACCCCGGGTCGTTTGGAGAATACGGAGCTGCGGGAAACAACTTCGGACGTGAGACAGCGTTCAAGTGCGCCAACGTGAGGCGACCCCGCTGTGTATTGTTGAACGATGATCCGCTCTACGTGGAATTTGCCCGCGAACGCCACCTCAATGCAGTACAAACGACCATCGCCGCGCTTGCACGATTGCAACGTGCCGGTGCCGGCAGTTGACCGTTCAAGTTCGGGTACAGCGGTTTAATCAAACGGTAATCGTAACTACTCGAAGACCCACGGATTACGGTAATTAGGCACTAGCCGAATTCCTCAGCACACGTCCTCCACACGCCCCCGTATGTTCATCGTTTTCAAGGATAACGTGACCGTTACAAACGGTGGCTTGATACCCTACGGCCTTTTGGATCAGACGTGGCGCGCCTTCGGGAAAATCGTGCACAAGTTGGGGCTGCCGTTCGGCGACGCGATTTACGTCAATGACATTTACGTCCGCTCTTTTCCCGGCAGCAAGCGTTCCTCGGTCGTCAAGGCCGATCACTCTTGCCTGGGCGCTGGTCAGTTTACGAACGGCTTCCGCCAGACTGAAGGTTCCTTGATCTCGATGCCAGTGACCGAGTAAGAACGAAGTCCAACCGGAGTCCATGATCTGACTCACATGGGCACCGGCATCACCAATGCCTGGCAGAACCCAATCGGCGTGCAAGAATGTATTTACTTTGTCCAGATCATGGTTGAAGAAACGGTTGTGAAATAATGTTTCACCATTGCTATCGAGCATGTACCGCAACCACGTTTCCACGGGATGTTCGCTCGCTGCCTTGGCGATACTTGCAAGGCTCTCATCGGGCCCCCGTGTGTAGGTAGGCTGGTCAGCGTCGCCTAGCCAGTAATAGTTCTTCGTTGTTTCTAGTAGATAGGGCAAACTCTTGGCTTCATCGACGAGTTTTAGACGGATATTCTCATCTCGTATCGCGGCCAGTCGCGCATCGAAATCGAGTTTCCGGACTTCTGCCCAGGCCGGTGTGGGAAAAAGACCATCGGTCTTGAGCCCTGACAGAAAACCACCACTCCTTGGCAGGGTTAGTCCAGTGACGTCAAGATTTTCGTCGCGCATGGCTTTAATGGCATCGTCGTAAGCAGAGCCGTTGGAGTCTTTGCCATCGGCGAAAGGGGCACTGAAGAGGAGCTTGGTCCCGGCATTTCGACCTTGCTCTGCGATTAACGCCATCTCTTCCGGGAGTTTTGCGTAATTCAGCACGAATTGCAGAATACCGTTGTTCTTACCCACGGCACGGGCGATAGCCGATAGTTCATCGGTCTTGGCAAATGTACCTGGTATCGATCGACCGTCAGGAAGGACGTGACCTGGCAAACGATTCGAAGAAAAGCCGATAGCGCCTTCCTTCACCGAGTTCCCGACGAGCTCCGCAATTTGTTGAATTTCGTCTTCGGTCGGGTCTTCTTCGATGGCACGCTCACCCATGACGTAAAATCGTGAGGCACAATGGCCCACCAAACCTGCGACGTTAATCGCTGGGTTCAACTTTTCGATCGAGTCTAGATATTCGCCATAGGATTCCCAGTCCCAGGCCAATCCGTTGAGGATGGCGTTTCTTGGGATGTCTTCGACTGTCTCCATCATTCCTGCGAGGAATTCACGGTCCTTCGGTTTGCACGGAGCAAACGTGACTCCGCAATTGCCGAAAAGCGCGGTCGTGACGCCGTGCCAGGACACGGGTGTTAGCAACGGATCCCAGCCGGCTTGGGCGTCAAAGTGAGTATGCAGATCCACGAATCCAGGTGTGATCGCGTTGCCGTCGGCATTTATTTCCCGGTGCCCGTCTCCGTCGACCTTTCCGACTGCGGCAATGCGATCGCCATCGAGCGCGACGTCCCCCAAGTAGGGTTCGGTACCCGTACCGTCAACAATTAAGCCTTCGCGAATGATTAAATCGTGTGCCATATCCATTGCCCCTCGATGTATAGCTTTTCCCTATGATGCGATAGATAGGACGCAAGTTTCTATAACTAGAAAAATTGGTGCGGATCGGTTTTGGCGCTCAGTTTTCGACCATTCCATCGGTACACTGGGTTGTCTTAATCGAGGACGGCTCGAGAATGCCGATGCGAGCGATCAGGAGATGCTGATGCAGTCGCAATTTGGATCCGACCGTCAGTTCGGATGCGTACAAAACGGTTGAGGCGTTGTGTCGTTATGAGAGAGTCTTGTTCTGACGGTAACGCAAATTAATTGGCACAATCGATCACCCTTTGAGACGACACATATGCATCTTGGGTTAACCCCATGGCGGATTTCGGGCAGCGTTGATGCTCAGGAGCTGACTCGGCAGGCTTCACTCGCTGAAGGTTGGGGGTACGAGTCGTTTTGGCTGCCGGAAAACCATTTCACTGGCGACGCAGCGATACCCGAGCCATTGATGTTATTGGCCGCGGTCGCCGCCGGCACGAGAACCATACGGCTCGCCACCACATCTTATTTACTGCCAGTTCGTCATCCGCTGCAGGCCGCTGAACAAGTAGCGGTGCTCGATAGACTTTCTGGGGGACGCGTCGTTCTAGGAGTCGGACGCGGCTATGCGACAGCGATGTTTTCCGCGTTCAGTGTTTCACGGAAGGAGAAACGCGAAATTTTTCGCGATTGTCTCGACGTCATGGTGCGTGCTTGGCAGGGTGAAACCGTGGCGCTGGACGAAACCAGTGAGCCCGTTTTGCTGTCGCCATTACCGGTGCAGAAACCCCATCCGCCTATTTGGGTAGCGGCGTTCGGTCCGAAGGCTTTGCGGCAAGCTGGAAGTCTTGGGTTCCCATACCTAGCTTCACCGATGGAGCCGATCGGCCGGTTGCGGGAAAATTACGAAAGGCATCGTCTAGCGTGCAACGAAGCTGGCGTCCAAATACCCCCGGAAGTCCCCATTATGCGAACAGTATTTGTGTCGGAGAACACGCGACTCGTCTCCGATATCCGTGATCGGCTCGAACAAGAAGCGCGAAATCTTTCGGGATCGGGTCTCCGAAAAGGTATATCAATGGAAGTCGACGATTGGGCCATTGTTGGGGAACCTTCGGCGGTTCGCGACCGACTGGCTTATTACCGCTCCGAGCTGGGCATGACCCACGTGATCGTTACCCGTTTGCGGATTGGCCAAATAGAAAGTGGGGAGCTTGAACGGTCGGTGGCGTTGACTGCCGAATTGGTCGAGTAACGGTTAATCCACGCCGGTTCCGGCCGCGCCGTATTCGTCACTATCGCCGACTTCCTCGTCGCTTGCTAACCCTAGGTAGGGTTGTAACCAACCTACGAGAAGATAGATCGGACCAGTGTCGACGAGAGCCACGAGCATTTTGAATATGTAGCCCGAAGCGATGAAAGTCATGAGCTGCGGCCAGATGGGTTCATTCACGGCCACGGGGAGCGCGTTGGCATAAAAGTGGGTAATGAGGATCACCGCAGTCGTGTCGACGATCTGGCTCACTAACGTCGAGCCGTTGTTACGCAACCACAAATGTCGGCCGTTAGTAAGACGTTTCCAGAAATGGAACATCTGAACATCGCAGAACTGAGCGGCAAGGTACGCAAACATCGATGCGGTCACGGCACCGAAAGCGAGCGTTCGCATCTCAAAGAAAACGGGCGATCGACTGGCGGCATCGAGTGCTGGGTTACCTGTGCTCGGATCTATCGGCTCAAAACCTGGGAGTTCACCACCGATCCATAGCAGGAACATTATCCAAGCGTTTAACACCAGACCCATCAGAACCACCTCGTTGGCTCGCTTTCTTCCGTAGAGTTCACTGATGAGATCGGTGCAGATAAAAGTAACGGGGTAGGGCAGCACGCCCACGGCGACTGCCATGGGGATATCGAGACCGAACGCGGAAAAGGACAGGTCAAGAAATCGGCTGATGCCCAAGATGTTTAAGAGCGACAAGGTACCCAGGAAAACGCCACTAAGGATAAGAAACACACGCTGACGTCGCTGGCTGTAGTTCGGTGTCATGGCGAGTTCCTAGGTTTCGATTTGACCTAAATTGGCGTGCATGACGCTGCCGTTGATCACTGGATTGGACGCCGCCCAAAATAGGGTCTCCGCGATTTCCGTGGGTTCGATGAGGCGACCAAATGCGGACATACCGCTAACGGCTTCGAGGGCATCCGCGGGCACATGTTCGCGGAGCATCTCGGTATCGGTGAATCCGGGGCAGACGCAGGCGGTATGGATCCCCGTCCCCGCTAAATCCTGACACACTGCCCGCATCATCCCAATCATGCCGTGTTTGCTTGTCACGTAGGTGTAACTGCCAGGGACCGCTTTTTCCGACAGCGTTGAACCGACAAAAAGCACGCTCGAACCATGCTTCATGTACGGAATTACAAACCGATTCAAGGTGTTTGGCGCGACGATATTGATCTCTAAAACGTCACGGAATTCGTCGCTGGGCGTGTTGGTCGCGGTATCGTTCGAGAGTCGCGATGCGTTATGAATAATCGAGACGCGATCAGCTTGAGATAGCAATAACTCGAGGGCGGAGCGAATCTTTTCGAGAAAATCTTGTTGCGCGAGATCGCAGCGAAGATGCTGTACCCCTTCGAGCGGGCAAGGGCGTCGCGAAAGATTGACCACGGTGTAACCGTCACTTAAAAAGCGGGACGCTGTGCTGAGTCCGATTCCCGCGCTGGCCCCTGTAATCAGCAAAAGCTTAGTCATCGAGCCCAGCTCGATGACGCCCACTGACCGGGCCCCGAAGCTACGCGGATAGTAAGAGAGTCGATGGGTAACTCGTTAAATGATGTGTCGCCGACGATGCAGGATATAAACCAATGCGCGAGTTCCTCCACGGTAATGTTGCGCAGTGGCAGGGTCGAAACGTCGCGTGGTAGGAACGGGATGCGTTCAACGCCGAACGTCGCGACAACGTAATCTTGGTCATGGGCGATAGTTAAATAGGGGGACTGCTCAGGCAGCAGCACCTTTTCATCGAGTTCATTGCAAAGGGTCTTCAGTCGATTCTTGATTTCGTTGTAATCAAAGCATAGTCCGTCGTCGCCGATCTCGCCGTCTAAGATGGCTTCAACCTGAAAATTGTGGCCGTGAAGATTTTCTCGCTCGGTCGCGGAAAAGATCGTGAAATGCGCGGCGGAAAAGTGGAGATATTCTTTCTGAATTTCTATGGTTGCGCGATTGGTTTCCGCATGAGATGCGGCACTGTTGGGGGGTTGCTGCATCGCGGCATCGTAACATAAGGGTCCTAATCGACTGCTTTGTCATAGGGTCCCATGCATGCTTCAGCCCAAACACTTGCTTATCAGAACGCGCCGCCCTAGGTTGCTACGCAGTCGACGAAAGGAGAGGTCATGGCAGCCCTGGATGGATTGCGGATTCTTGACATGACGCAGTGGGAGGCGGGAACGGCATGCACGCAGTCGCTCGCATGGTTGGGCGCCACCGTCGTTAAGATCGAACGGCCCGAAGTCGGTGATCCGGGTCGAGGCGTTGGTAGAAATGACGGCGTGGATTCGGAGTATTTCGTCAATTGGAACAGCAACAAGCGCAGTGTGACGTTCGATCTCAGTTCGGAAAAGGGACGCGATTTATTGCTGCAAATGGTGCCGCGCTATGACGTGTTTGTTGAAAACTATGGACCCGGAGTGGTCGAAAAACTGGATATTGGCTACGACGTCATGCGGACAGTCCATCCAGAGATNATTTATGTGAGGATCAAGGGGTTTGGCACTTCGGGTCCATATGCACACTTCAAATGNATGGACATGGTCGCTCAGGCAGCAGCGGGNGCNTTTTCGATTACAGGTGAACCCGACGGTCCGCCGATGCGTCCAGGTCCTACGATGGGAGATGCTGGTACCGGNGTNCAGGCGGCNCTGGCGATCTCGGCNGCGTATGCGCAAAAACTAAAAACGGGNGAAGGNCAGCTCATTGAATTATCGATGCAGGAAGCAATGACGTATTACTTACGCACGGCCGTATCGAGGACNAGGTTTGGTCAGGTCGCTACGCCGCGTACGGGCAACGGTGAGAACCCATTTGTTTCCTTGTATCCCTGTGCNCCGGGTGGNCCAAACGACTATGTTTTTGTGATGGCNGTNAANCCGAGGATGTGGGGNGCGGTCTGCCGNGCGGTGGGCCAGCCGGAGCTACTTTCGGACCCTCGCTTCAGTACGGCTCAAGCNCGNCATGAAAACCGNCNTCTGTTGTTCGACGAAATTGGGNCATGGACACGGTCGCACACNAAAAAGGAATGTATGTCTNCTTTAGCGGAGGAGGGTGTGTGTGCGAGTCAAGTGTATGAAACGNACGAATTATTTACCGATCCCCATTTGGTGGAGCGNGACTTCGTGCATGANGTTGAGCACGCGGTTCATGGGAAAGTCCAGTTACTNGGTTGGCCNGCGCGCATGTCGAAGAGCCANGTNGCAATNGAAGCNGCACCGCTATTGGGNGANCACACAGACGAGGTACTTGCCGAAGACCTTGGNCTTTCGGCAGAAGANATTGATGANTTGCGAGCNGAAGGTTCGATAGGCAGTGAGATGATNNAGGANGCGCGNTCTTGAAACTTGATGTCGAAGGANNGAGTTTTCCNGTNAGTGGCTGAATCAAACGTCATCGNNGANCTGCATCAGANACTCGGCATCCCCNCTGATTACGCCNCCCGAACGGGACTTNTTCAACAGCGGACGCCCGACGACTTGGTCGACATCGGCGTTGACGTNTTTGATCGACCGCAANGGTTNCGTATGGAAGCGGCGANCGCNTGGNCGGGATTAGTAGAAGCNGCGTCATTAGATGGGGTGACCGTACAGCTCGTTTCNGCATACCGCTCGNTTGAGTACCANGTTNANTTAATTCANCGCAAGGTTGAGGCGGGAGAATCGATCNGGNAAATCCTTACCCGTATCGCGGCNCCAGGNTANAGCGAACATCAAGGAGGATGTGCNGTCGANGTAACGAGTCCTGGTANNGATTCCTTGACCGAGTTNTTTGAGGAAACNCAANCCTTTCGCTGGCTNGTCGCATCTGCTGTCGACCANCAGTTTGTGCTGTCGTANCCNCGTAGTAACCCNTACGGGGTGNTATNTGAGCCGTGGCATTGGTGTTATCNNCCGATCGAATAGGGCCAATTGGNCAGGTTGAAAGANAATGACGTTGGAACACTTACCCCGTCTGAATTTTGTCCANCAAGAGGCCNTAAAAATGGTCGTCATGTTCAAACAGCCANCCAATGTGNTGCCCACAGTCGGCGCACATGGCTAGGCGCCANAGATAGCCGGGAAACCAACTATCCGCNGCNACGGNGGGCCCCTCGATCGCACAGCCTAGCGCNTCTNNGTAACAACCGAAGTGGTGNGTGAAGCCGTGGGGATTGCTAAAGACGTGTTCGTGCGAGCCATCGATNTTTAAGCGNTCGTNTGCATGCGCTAGCACGTGGGAACAGGCTAGACAAAAGACATAGCCCTCTTTCGGGCGNTCGCTTTCCTTAAGCCTNTCCTTCAGGNGGGGATCGAGCGTATCGCTCTCTTTNACATGCGCNTCAGTCATTGGCTCTAATCAACGCCGANCTTTTTGNTGNTTCGNAAANACCATCTCCCGAAGGGCTGGGNCTTGCANGATACCTGAGTCGGAATTCAATGTTTTTTTGCGGNCATNACCCTTGGACTATGGGTAGTNAGCGNGGCCCTTGGGNTATTCGAGTAGCGACTTTAANTCAACCTCAGGATTCGACAACGCGTTCGCGTCGACNGTCTTTCCAATGAGTTGTTTCGCGACCATGAATTCGCGCGGTGAATTGACGNCTTCTGCTGCTACGACTTTGCCNTCGTGAAAGTGAAACATCGCAAACTCATGGGTTTCGGGTTCCCCACGAGTGATTGATTCGTCNCCGTCGGATGAAAACCCGACCATCTGTAACTTGAGNTCGTATTGGTCGGACCAAAACCACGGAATACTCGCGTACCGCTTATCGCCNCCCGTNAGGTTGCTAGCCGCGACACGTGACTGNTCCATGGCGTTGGGNACCGATTCCAGGCGCAGACGNCGGTCCAACAACGCGTTTGGATGATTCGTGCAATCACCNGCAGCGAAAATGGAAGGNTCGCTGGTGACACACCGTTCATCCACGACAATACCGTTGTCACACGCGAGACCAGCATCAAAAGCCACTTCCACATTGGGNNCTACGCCNACGCCGACGATGACCAAATCTGCATCGACGGTGGTTCCGTCTGCGCANAGCACTTTCTCTATNCGTCCATTGCCGANGAANGCCGAAGCNCGNGCTCTCGTNCTTATGTCAACGCCCNTNNCGGCGTGCAANTCGTGATAGAACGCTGACATAANCGGGTGNGTAACGCGTTCAAGAATACGGCCCTCCATCTCCAGAATAGTCACCTGCATTTTTGCGGNTGNTGCGACGGANGCNACTTCGAGACCTATNTAACCACCGCCAACGATCACCAACTGCGANGCGTTTTCCATNTCCGTTCGGATTTTGTCGACGTCGGCAATGGTACGAAGCGTGTGTACGCCNTCCAGATCGATCCCAGGTAGATCGGGTCGACGGGCACGACTACCGGTGGCAAGCAGTAGTTGATCGTAGGCCACCAGAGACCCGTCACTGCAGGCNACGAACTGGCCGTCGCGATCAATGTTCTCGACCGTTATGCCGGTTCGCACGTCAATTGTGCGATCGGCGTAAAATTTCTCGGGCCTCAACAAGACCTTGTCGAGTGGCTGCTCGCCNGCGAGATACTGTTTCGAAAGGGGTGGCCTTTGATATGGAATATGGGGTTCNGCACCNATCAGAATTAACTCGGCGTCGAAGCCCTCTTGCCGGATACTCGCGGCNGCCTGACCGGCGGCGTGTCCACCACCGACAATTACGATCGCCATCTNTTCCATAGCACAGTGATACTAACCNGTTNTTGTACTGGTNCTCCGTCCCGCANGACACAACGTGTGGTGGGCGAACAAACGTTCAGCCCTTCTTGNCGGGNATGGGGAGAGGGAAGGGCGTTACGNTTGCNCCGGCACCGTCCGTGATCTTGGCGGTACCCTCCTTTTCTACTTCGTCGACGCGAACNATGGNGTGGAGNGGGATGAAGCTCCGTTGTACCCCCGCGAATTCATTNCGAAGTTTATCNTCGCCAGGATCGATCACCATCTGCGATTTTTNTCCGAAAACGTAATCTTCGATTTCGACGAAACCAAATAGATCACTCTGGTAAATCGAGTGGGCATAGACNTCNTAGANCTGCCCNTGATTGTGGAAATAAATCCGATAGATATGTTTTTNATCGTCTGCCATTGAAAATTTCGTGGGTGTCTTACTCCTATTAGTATAGTCGATNCTGANGNTTTCAAGGTGCCNTATAATCGCCCGCCGGNTCACGNTCNGTGGTTAGAGATTAAATGAAGCTNTATCTAAAAACCCAAGGCTGCCAGATGAATGAGTACGACTCGTCTCGAATAGCGGANCTGCTCGCTGATACTCATAACGCGACGCTCGTTGGGACGGAACAGGACGCGGACGTCATTCTCTTNAACACCTGCGCTATACGNGANAAAGCTCAAGAGAAAGTATTCCATCAATTGGGTAGGTGGCGGCGTCTNAAAGTCGAACGCCCCGACGTCATCATCGGTGTNGGTGGATGTGTGGCNAGTCAAGAGAGCANTGCAATTANCACTAGGGCTCCGTTCGTTGATGTCGTATTTGGCCCGCAAACGCTGCACCGNCTCCCCGGCATGATTGANGANTTTCGGGAGTCGGGAATCGCNGTCGTTGACGTTAGCTTTCCCAAAATCGAAAAATTTGATNACCTTCCGACGCCNAACGTGGGTGGACCTTCTGNGTACATCTCTGTCATGGAAGGATGCAACAAGTACTGCAGTTTTTGCGTCGTGCCACACACNCGNGGNCACGAGGTTAGTCGACCGATGGATGATGTGCTNCGNGAAGTCNCTGACNTCNCNGGACAAGGCGTCCGGGAGATTAATTTTCTTGGGCAAAATGTCAACGCGTACCGNGGTCCCATCAACGGNGGAGTGGCAGATTTATCCNAGTTGATTCGCGAAGCGGCTCGTGTTGAAGGAATTGATCGAATTCGCTTTACCACGTCCCATCCGGTTGAATTTACGGATAATCTGGTTGAAGCCTATCGCGACGTTCCGGAANTNGTTAGTCACNTGCATTTACCGGTCCAGTCTGGATCGGATCGCATTCTCGCCAGGATGAGGCGACGCCACACGAGGTTGGAATATAAGTCGCTCATACGCAACATTCGGAAGGCCCGCCCCGATATCTATCTTTCGTCAGATTTCATCGTTGGATTCCCAGGCGAGACNGATGAAGATTTTNAAGACACCNTGGAGNTGGTTCGATCGCTGGATTTCGACGTNTCTTTCAGCTTCATATACAGTCCNCGCCCAGGGACGCCAGCGGCGTCNCTGCCAGACGCAACGCCAATGGAGGTCAAACAGCACCGCCTTTCGATATTGCAGGACCAACTTCGCAAACAAGCTCGGCGGCACGCGCTANGTATGNTTGGGAGTGTCCAAANNATCTTGGTGACNGGTCCNTCTCGAAAGGACCCTGGAGAACTTCAAGGNCGNACCCAAAATAATCGCGTGGTGAATTTTCGTGGTNGTACNAAAGNNGCGTTTATTGACGTNGTGATTGAGNAAGCGCTACCGAATTCCTTGCGTGGGCGACNCGTGACGTGACANNCTTTTGAAATGGNTTATGAGCCGATAGGGGCCTCTAGTTCACTNATTCGAGCNTTCGTGATGGGGATACNGANTCGAGGAAATGACGTGANNGTCGATTTGACAGACGAATTCTCATCGATATGCTTGGCGGTTCAGGGANTGGACATCAAAACGACTTGAGTGATGAGTCGCGCGTGGTCCCNTTGACCACAAACTTAAATCTAGAACCTAACGATTCGCGCCGTTTGGCGGCCCTTTGCGGCCCGTTTGATCAAAATATTAAGCATTTAGAGAAGCGCCTTGGAATAAATATACGCAACCGAGGAAATGTGTTTCAGATCACAGGGCCTGAACACGGGGTGCAAGCAGGTAGCGCGCTGTTATCCCAGCTATACGTTGAAACGCGCGAGGCCAACACGCTTGACCCAGATACTGTGCATTTGTTCCTGCAGGAAGCGGGCGTGGAAGATTTGCTCGCTCGACGTCAAGTGGACGTGCAGCAAGACGGGGCTGTGGTCACGACGCGTCGGAAACCGATTAAACCCCGTGGCGCGAACCAAATACGGTACGTTGAACGCATTCGTCAATACGACATCAATTTTGGCGTGGGGCCGGCCGGAACCGGTAAAACCTACCTGGGTGTGGCATGCGCGGTCGAGGCGCTGGAAAATAAGAGCGTTAGTCGCATTCTACTTGTTCGACCGGCGGTAGAAGCCGGTGAGAAACTCGGGTTTCTACCTGGAGATCTTTCTCAGAAAATTGACCCTTATTTGCGGCCTCTCTACGACGCCCTTTATGAGATGCTCGGTGTTGATCGGGTCAATAAATATATTGAAAGGAACGTGATTGAGGTGGCGCCACTGGCTTTCATGCGTGGTCGTACGCTTAACAATTCGTTCATTATTCTTGACGAAGCCCAAAACACGACGCTTGAACAAATGAAGATGTTTTTAACACGAATTGGTTTTGGGTCGACTGCGGTGATTACCGGAGACGTGACTCAAATTGACCTTCCGATAGCAAGTGGCCAGCGGTCTGGATTAATCCATGTACTCCGCGTTCTCGAGGACGTGAAGGGATTGAGTTTTACTCGCTTTGACAGTAGGGACGTCGTTCGCCATCCGCTAGTACAGCGCATCGTCGAAGCGTATGCGCGTGAGGACGCGCTGCGTTCATCAGGGAAGCCGGATCTTGAGCAACGGAGCGATATTAGTGGCTCAGGTAGTTAACGATCCGGTTGACGTTCAACTCGGGAGCAATACGAATGTTCCTAACGGGGACTATCTCGGCGAATATGCTAAAGCTGCGATGGAGGGTGATCCAGGTACCCTCTGCATAAAGGTCGTTAGCGAAGATGAAGGTCGAGAGCTTAATCTCCGATTTTGTTCAAGGGACCACTCGACTAACGTACTCTCATTCGTCAGTGAGCTCCCGGGTTCCCTTGGCGACATCGCAATATGTGCTCCGGTGGTGGAGGCTGAAGCGGCAACGCAATCGAAATCGGTAGCCGATCACTACGCTCACATGGTCGTCCATGGAGTGTTGCACCTGCGCGGGTTTAATCATCGTGAGGCGAATCAAGCGTCATTAATGGAACAACGGGAAATCGAAATTCTAGGAAGTTTTGGCATAGCTGATCCGTACGAGTCTGATGATTGAAATTGACGAAAAGCGCCCACGATGGCGTGAATGGTTAAACGACTTGTTTCCGCCAGAACGTGATGCAGAACATCTCGGATTTCAGGATCTTTTGCGCGAAGCTGCCGCCCGCGAGCTCTTAAATTCTGACGCCCTCAACATTATCTATGGCGCGTTGCAGGTCGCCGATATGCGAGCGAGGGATATCATGATCCCTCGTTCACAGATGGCAAGCGTCAACGTTGACGCGCGGCTCGAGGAGTTCTTGCCGTTCGTTATTGAACAAAAACACTCCCGATTTCCCGTGATCGGTGATGACTTGGACGATGTAAAAGGGATTTTGCATGCGAAAGACATCTTGCCTTGGACGTTGGAAGATGACTGGGATGATTTTGACATCAAAGACATCATCCGCACAGCTTCGGTGGTTCCTGAAAGCAAGCGGTTAAACGACTTACTTCAAGAATTTCGATCGACCCGGAATCATATGGCGATTGTTATCGATGAATACGGGCACGTATCGGGCGTGGTCACAATCGAAGACGTGCTTGAACAGATTGTTGGTGATATTGAAGACGAGCACGATATCGATGACGACAGTTTTATCAAGGAGCTCGACGAACGCAGCTTCACCGTTAAAGGCATCACGACCATTGAAGATTTCAATGAATATTTTGGTACGCACTTTGATGCGGAGCAGTTCGACACGATTGGTGGGATCGTTGCGAAAGAGTTTGGTTATCTACCCAAGCGTGAGGAAACGGTAGTTGTTGAAGGTTTCGTGTTCAAAGTATTGAACGCCGACAGCCGTCGCATTCGGCTGCTACACCTCACTTGCCCACGAAGCTGAAACCCGTATATCGCAAGGGAATGGGCGCCGCGGCATTATTCGCAGGCGCAATCTATCCCCTCGGGTTTGCGCCGTTCAAATGGTGGGTGATCGCGTTAGTTTCTGCGGTGTTGCTATACATCGCTATCAAGAACGCCGCGACTGGTCGACGTGCCTTCCTTTGGGCGTGGCTTTTCGGTGTCGGGAAATACGCGGTTGGCGCATCTTGGATTTACGTCAGCATCCACGTGCATGGCCAAGCACCGATCCCGTTAGCGCTGATGCTCGTTGCCGTTTTTGTTGGCGGAATGGCACTTTTTTCGGGGGTGTATGGGTGGTGTTGGTTTTCCGTACGTACGGGTCGTCCGGTGATTGATGTCATGAGCTTTGTCTCTATTTGGGCGTTGGGCGAGTGGTTGCTCACATGGCTTTTCACGGGGTTTCCATGGCTTTTCATTGGTTATGCGTTGTTGGATACCCCACTGGCTTCGCTTGCACCGATCGGAGGCGTAGTACTCGTGGGCGTCGCGGGTCTGGTATCGGTCCTCTGTGTTTTAGAAGCCTGGAAGCGGCCGCCGCTGCTTGTTGTTGCCGCAGTGCCGTGGCTTGTCGCGTGGGTAATTTATGATCAAACCTGGGTGTCGCCGGTAAAGCGATTCAGCGTTGCTCTGGTGCAGGGCAACATTGCGCAGGAAACGAAGTGGCTCCCCGAAAGCGTTCAGCCAATACTTGAGCGGTATGCAGCGTTATCGGAAAGCGCCTGGGAAAACGATCTGGTGATCTGGCCAGAAGCGGCCATTACCGTGCCTTACACACAGGCATTGCCCTACCTCACTGATATGGCCGATCGAACTAAAGGCGCATTAATACTGGGCGTGCCAGTGCTAGAAAGCGTCTCGGAAGGCGGCTATGTTCACCACAACGCTGCCGTTGTCGTTGGTGACGGGTCGGGGCGATACATCAAACGGAAATTGGTACCGTTCGGCGAATTTGTCCCGTTCGAGGGAGTTTTGAGAGGCGTCATCACGTTTTTCAATCTTCCCATGTCGACAGCGCGCGCGGGACCAAAACAGCAGGCACTGGCCGTCGCGGCTGGTCTTAAGGTCGCCATCGCGATTTGTTACGAAGTCGCCTATCCGCGCCTGGTGGCAACCGACGCTGCAGGGGCCGATCTCATTGTCAACATCAGTAACGACACATGGTTCGGTCGGTCGATTGGACCCATGCAGCATATGCAAATCGCACGGATGAGGGCACTAGAGAATGGACGGTATTTGTTGCGAGCGACCAACAACGGGATTACCGCAATCGTAGCTCCCAATGGGGAGGTGGTTAGTAAATTACCGCAGTTCGAACAAGGTGTTCTTGTGGGAGAGGTGGCAGCAATGAGGGGCCTCACACCTTATTCGCGCTGGTTTGATATGCCCGTCGTCTTGCTCAGCATGGTTCTAGTTGCGGTAGCTGCTTTAGTCCGCCGTAGGAACTAAAGAACTCAACGTCCGCTCAATGCTCCGGTCGTATGATCTCCAATCTTGTGTTTCCTTTTGTGGAAAGCGATTACGCGGTTGATGGCGGCCGGAGTAAATCCGGATAAACGGAAAATCGAGTGTCTTGCCGAGTGCGCACCTCGATTACAACGGTTTCGCCTTCTTGATTCGCTCGCTGAGCTTCTTCAATCGCCGGAGCGATCGCGTCGGCTGTAGTGACGTGAATCCCTTTCGCCCCAAGTGCTTGGGCAACGCCAGCGTAGTCTCCCGACTGGTTACCTGCGCCATATTTTTCCATAGCCACCGGCATGCTTTTGTCGTAACCGCCCATCGTGAGGTTGTTAACCACGACGGTTGTGATGGGGATCTGAGCGCGCACTGCGGTTTCGATTTCCATTCCAGTATGTCCAAAAGCTAAATCGCCCATGAAGTTCATACAGAATCGTTCTGGGTNNGCCATTTTNGCNCCCATCACCAGAGGNATCCCGTACCCGAGATGCGTGGTTTTACCCCAGCCGATGTATCCATGCGGGGTCGAAGCTTTATAGAACGGCATGATNTGGTCCCTTGGATTNCCCGCGTCATGCGTGACNACGCTATTACCGTGNTCCAGGGTGCGATTGATNTCGTGGATGACTCGGTATGGATTTACGGGNNCTTCNTCGCTATTGAGCANCGGAGCCCATTCGTTGAGCCACTCTTTCCGGGTCTGTGCAATCGATTCGNCAAGGNCNGAATTGGTCTCGCGCCCNTNTTCTCCTACCGNGNCTTTNANCTCGTCGATCATCAGTTCGAGGGTTAGTTTTGCGTCCCCGACGAGACCGATGTCGATGTCGTAGTCTTTATTTATATCTTCNGCAGCAATGTTCGCCTGGATCATAAATTTNCCCGGAGGGATATCGATACCAAAGGTTGTTCGAGTGAGACCGGAACCGACCGCGAAGACGGTATCGGCGGCGCCCAGCCACTTGAAGACNCTTTTAGGGGCGGTTCTATTGGCGGAGCCCAACGCCANGGCGTGATCATCGGGNAANGCGCTTTTTGCCTGCATGGTCGTGATGACGGGAATTTGNGTCAGNTCAGCGAGTTNCATTAGCTGGNNGGNAGCTTTTGCGTACAGCACTCCCTGNCCCGCCCAAATAACAGGATTGTTNGCGGCNAATAGNTGGGCTACGGCATCTTTCACGTCCGATCGNGAAGGNCCGTATTTCATCNGGCTGGACGGTTTATAGGGCGGTGTATTTTCTGGAACTTGTTGNCGNAAAACATCTCCGTGCATTTCAACCAACACGGGACCCGGCCGTCCTTGNCGTGCAGTGTGGAAGGCACGACGCATTTCGCGAGTCGTGCGATGAATCTGATCGATGGATAACGCAAGTTTGGTCACGTTGGCGTAATTTCGAGTGGCCGAAAAATTNGGTGCAATGTCGTAACTTCCGGTNCCNCTGCCGCCCGGTAGGAANAGAATGGGTACGGAATCCCCCCACGCCTGAGCGATCGCNCCGAANGAATTCTCNACNCCTGGTCCCGACTGAGAAGCAAAAACGCCNATTTGTTGNCCAGCCGTTTGGCGGCTGTACCCATCGATTGCATTAATACCGCCTCTTTCTTGACGGAATACGATAGGNCGTATGCCTATTTTCGCGGCAGCCTCGATNAATGGATTGGCCGGGAAACATGCCATCCAGGTGACCCCNTCGGCTTGCAGGCAACGAGCNACAAGATCAAATCCGTTCACAGAAATCCCCCCAAAGAATTAAGCANCGTAGAGTAGCACTCCGTTNAAANGGAGTGNNGTTTGGACGCNAGTTTCCTAGCGTACCGNAGGGCATGATCGAGTGAGTTAGTAAAAGCTGTCCCCTTCCATGCGATATCGAATGCGGTGCCGTGATCNACGGANGTTCTGACGATCGGCAAACCNATCGTGACGTTAACGGCGGATTCGAAATCGAAGAGTTTCATGGGCGCGTGNCCNTGATCGTGGTACATACAAACCACNGCGTCGTAACGATTATGGTGTATCGCCTGGTGAAANATCGTATCAGCGGGGTAGGGGCCGGATACGTTAATTCCANCAACAACGGNTTCCGCAATCGCNGGNGTTATGAATTTCTTTTCTTCGTCNCCAAAAAGCCCNTTTTCGCCGGCATGNGGATTAAGTCCGCAAACCGCGATGCGTGGATTCTCNGTANCCATCGACAAGGTCTTGTGCGTTAACTCAATAACAGCNCGAACTCTCTGCTTGGTTACGCGTCGTATCGCNTCGGTCAACGGGACATGCGCGCTGACATGGCTTACCGCGACGTCGTCCGTAACCAACATCATGGAATAATTTTGTACGTCGCAAAGTTGGGCGATCAGTTCTGTATGNCCAATGAAGTCTGGATCGCTCATCCGCGTNGCTTCCTTGTTCACNGGCAACGTAACGATTCCCGCGANNTCGCCCTTTAACGCATCGTGCGTCGCGCGCTCAACGTACGCTCGAGCTGCAGCTCCTGAATCTTTCCGCAGTATCCCNGGCGTNAGATCGGNGGCATNAAGCAAACCNAAATCGANNACATTTAGAGACCCCTGGATTACTTGGCGGGGTNCTTCGACCGCATNGATCGGGACNTCCANNTTTAANAGAGTNGCNCCAGCCCTCAAGATAGCTNCGTCACCGTAGACNACNACGTCGTTNGCCAGTTCNCCNTTGGCGTAGCACCGTAGCGTGATTTCCGGNCCAACGCCGGATGCGTCGCCCATTGTNACNGCCATGCGCACGGGTTTGTACTCAANNAGAAAGTANGTCTAAGAGCGTATCAGGTTTCCCNATCCCNCCNCCTTTAGTGACNAGCAGTTGTCCGTTACGATCTGAGACNGGAATAGCNACTCCTAGATTNCCGAGAACTTTGACNGGNTCGTTNCCTAAGATCGCTGCGGCGGTATCCCCTCCAATCACNACCAANGTCCCGACGGGGGCCGCNGNATTTGNCNATGACGCAAGTGCCCTNGCNGTCGCCCACGCTGCGTNTAGATCCGGCGTTNTTGTNGGTTCGATTGTTGTTAAAACGCTTAAATGGTCCGAAATTTGGAATGTCTCNTTCAGCGTGTACAANGGNCACTGGAGGCGNNGTATCTGANTTCTACTGACGGGATGCAAACTGCCGCAGACGACGAGAATAGGTGTCCTNAGGACGAATTTNTGTCGCGAACGNGNGCGGCNGANAGTTGCCGCAAACGCTTGGATNGCGCCTGATGGGCCGACAAGCATGCGNCCTTCNGCGCGACATCGTTGGGCTGCTTGGGCNAGTTCGTTGTTATCGTTGGCGTCGANTACGCGCACGTCCCGGNCNGTGCAGCCTGCGGCACGCAATAANTCCNTGGGACGGCTGCTTTTAATCGGATTCAATGCGTCGGCGGCCGATGCNCTTTCCGCNACNGGGACGTCGTCAACGTACACNACGCCATNGCGACAGCGGCGTCCGGCATCGGGGAAACTNGGCACGACATCGATCGCGAAACCCATGTCGAGTAGAGCTTTTACCTCGTGNGGCCAATTGCCTCGTAATACNGAGTCGATCTTATGNCATCGGTCTCGTNCCGCGGTTTGNTGAATCTTCCTGACGCGTTGAGCGGCCAATGCGACGCTGTCATGCCGTGTTTCAAGGTCGATGACCATGCAATCGCTGCCCGCNATTTCTNANCCNGCGTTCACCAAGAATCCTTCNTCCGCAATNGCGCCCGCGACTTCAAGNGCGCCGGTACGATCGTCCGCGGTGGTTAGGAAATTGAGCAGTGGNTTTCGCTATNTNGCGACTGNGCGACCCTACCCCTATCGTCTCGTCGGTACCAGTGGNGNGGGCCGAAGTGATGTGGNGCATACNCGGGTGTTATAAAGNCGTTATGAAGCCNTTGTTTTCCATCGTTGGGTTCCTGTTACTTGTNGGGTGCGGATTCCAGTTNCGAACCTGGGATTTAGCATCTNCTTATCGGNTCGTCCGCATCGAGTCACACGTAGATAGCAGCATTGAACGGGANATNCGTGGCGCTTTTGAATCCGCGGGGTTGGTGGTGGTNGAAGAAGGGGANGCNGATNTATACCTCACCGTTGAACGCGAGGACTTTGAACAACGTAGCGACATGTTTACNGGCGATGGTCGAGTTGCGGGTTATCAATTGCAGCTGAGGGTTGNTTATCAGGCGAGTGAGGCGAGTGGTAAAATCTTGNTTCCCTTGCGGACNCTACAGGAGCAGCGATCACTTCCGCTCAANCGNGCCAATGTNGTTGGATCGGANGCCGAGAAAAGACTCTTGGTGCAGGAAATGCGGACAGACATCGTTCAGCGGATCGTACGGACCTTGGCNGTCTTAGCGGATCAAGTNGTTAAGCCGTTAGATGCTTCTTAAACCGGANCAGCTNGAACGCCACCTCGAAGAACCGTTACAGCCCATATATTTTGTTGGTGGCGATGAACTTCTTCTGGTCGAAGATGCGTGTAGAGCGATTGTAAAGAGGGCAAGTGACCAGGGTTTTACCGAGCGGGAACGGTATGACATCGGCCCAGGAACCGATTGGAGCGATGTATTTTCTGGCGCTTCCAATATGTCTTTGTTCTCGACGAAGCGCGTGTTGGATATCCGTCTTTCCGCTAAAGGAGTTGATCGAGCAGGATCGGACGCGCTTCGCGCATACCTCGAGGATCCGATCGAGGAGACGCTTGTGCTCCTCCGAGCAGGACCGATTCAGTGGCGGCAGCGCTCATCAGCGTGGTTCAAGTTGTTGGAAAAACAAGCCGTTGTGGTGCTGGCATCGACCGTATCGGCTCAAGAATTACCCCGGTGGCTGGGCGCGAGGGCCCGAAGCGCGGGCCTCAAATTGAGTAGTGATGCTATCGAGGCACTGGTTGATCGAGCAGAGGGCAATCTGGTTGCCGTGCAGCAAGAGCTAGAAAAGTTACGGCTGTTGGATTACCCATCCGATAAGGAGATAACGGTCGGTGACCTGAGTCTTGGCAATGCCTCTCATTTTGAAACCTTTGAACTCATTGACACAGCGTTCTTAGGTGACGCGGCCCGTGCCAGAAAGATGCTCAGAACGTCACGTCAGGAAGGGATCCCTATATTCATGGTCATTGGCGCCCTGGCTGCGCAACTTCGGCGGGCACATCACGTCAGCATAGGTCGCCGTGAACGTCTTGCGCGTAATCGCAAGCGCGCGGTCGACGCGGTGACGCGCCGCCTCAGCAGTCATGGCATCGAGACGGCTTTGGTGGAATGCGGGCGTCTGGATCAACAGGCTAAGGGAATGCTCCGCGGTGAAGCGTGGAACTCTCTCGAAAGACTTATCTTAACGATTTCGGGACGTTCAAGATCGAACCTTGAGCGGGAAGCACGCTATCTTGGAAGGTGAGCTCCTTGTATACCGTCCCGACGGCCTTTGATTATTCCCTGCAACCAGATAGCCCACTGTCTCGCCCGAGCGAGCGAGCTTGTTACGATTTGCATCGGCCCCATCGCGTCAAGTTCTTTTGCCGTCACGTGGGCTGGTCTTTATCGAGTTTGTTCAAACGGGGATCAATGTGTCGATCGAATCCAGTGGCCGCTTCGCCGTGACGGACTATGTAGATATTGGGCATCGAATCGCGTCCTCATCTGGTTTTTTGTAGTTCTGTTGTTGTCGGCCATTAACTTAACGGCCGAGCATTGAGCGCTCTGAACCCATCTAATTTGCGCTGGGAAAGCTGGGCGAATCAAGGTTAAATAGTTCGCTTCGCTGGTTGGACGCCATGCTCCGAATCAATGGACCGAGTGCCTGTGGATGACTGAAGGTGTAGTTATGAAAATTCCCGACGCTGGGCTGTCGCCTGATATGACGCCGGACGCGTCCGTAGATGTCC
>PBGU01000021.1 GCA_002719135.1 Gammaproteobacteria bacterium | reverse complement strand
CACACATGGCAAGGCCTGATCGTGCGTTCTGAGGGCGTTTTCGACAGCGCCAGTCGAGTGTTGTACGTGGTGGCCCAGGTCGAGGACCCGTACAACCAAAGCGGCGGGAATGGTGAACCCCTCCGTATTGGAACCTTCGTGACGGCAAACATTCAGGGTCGATTCGGCGGTGTTCTCTTTACCATCCCACGCCACGCGCTGCAGCGTGGCGAAACACTATGGATCATTGACGAACAACAGAAAATCTACCCTCGCGACGTGCAAATCGTCAGCACAGACGAGAAATACGCCTACGTCGATGGCGGACTGATGAACGGCGATCGCTACACCATCACCCCCATCGACCAGCCACTTCCCGGCATGCCGGTACGCGTGAATACCTTACCTAGGCTTAGCAACGTCCGATGAGTGAAACCACGCCTCCCGTTTCAGGCCTGATCGGTTGGTTCGCGACCAACCACGTTGCCGCCAATTTGTTGATGATTTTTATCATCGGAGCGGGATGCTGGGGATTGTTCACGACGAAACGGGAAATGTTTCCTGAAGTTCAAATCGATCAGGTCAGCGTCCGGGTACCGTACCTCGGCGCAGCACCGCTGGAAGTTGAGGAAGGCGTCGTCATTCGGGTCGAAGAAGCGATCAAAAGTATCGAAGGCATTTCACAGATCTCCTCGACCGCCTACGAGGGCATGGGCGAAGTGTTAGCAGAAATCGATGACGGTTACGAACTCGAAACGATCCTCGACGAAATCAAGTTAGCCGTCGACGGTATTTCCACCTTTCCCCGGGAAAGTGAGCGCCCCATCATCTCCAAACGAAGCGGGAATCAATGGGGCGGCGTGATGAACGTGCAGCTGACGGGGCTCACGGACGAAGCAACGATGAAGGAGTTTGCCGAACGCATTCGCGACGAGATTACGGCCTTAGACGGCGTCTCCTATGCCTCGGTAGCCGGCACTCGACCGTTCGAGCTCTCCATCGAAATTTCTGAAGATTCNCTNCGCCAGTACGGTCTGACCCTAAACCAAGTNGCNCAAGTNATCCGACTCTGGTCCATNGATATCCCCGGCGGCACGATACGNTCNGATTCCGGCGATATTCGCTTGCGGGCCAAGGGACAAGCCTATACGGGTCAGGAGTTCGAGAACATTTTGTTGCTCACTCGACCCGATGGGACCCGCATTCGCTTGGGTGACGTCGCCACCATACGCGATGGGTTTGCCGAAACNGAGAGTTANGCGTTTTTTGACGGAGAACGTTCTGTCGCCGTGATGATTTCCGCGAGCGAGAACGAGAATCCCATNGAAATATCGGANGNGGTGAACGCCTACNTCGATGANCGCAACCAAACGCTTCCCGACGGAATCNANTTGANTNTNTGGGGCGATCAGTCNGNGATGCTCAAGGANCGCCAGNAANCNATGGCCATCAACATGTTGATTGGTGCCTGNCTCGTTTTCATTCTTCTAGGCATCTTCTTGCACTTCAAAATAGCAATCTGGGTGATTGTCGGTCTCATCACCGCCGTGCTTGGCGGCTTCATGTTGCTCGAAGCCGTCGACGTTTCGATCAACATCATGAGTTTGTTCGCCTTCATTATGGTGGTCGGTATCGTGGTGGACGATGCGATTATCATCGCCGAGAGCGCGTATACCGAAACCGAGGATAAGGGGTACTCGGTGCACAGCATCGTCACCGGAGCCCAACGCGTTGCGATACCCGCCACCTTCGGCGTATTAACGACGATCGCNGTATTCGGCGCGATGCTGATCCAGTCGGGTCACACGTCNGCGTTTTCCAGGAACATCGCATGGGTAGTGGTCTTCGCGCTCACGTTCTCTCTGATCGAAAGCAAACTCATTTTGCCTTCCCACCTCGCATCNATGAAGTCTGCGCACGGNTCGTCCAAGAAAGGCNTTTCNGAATGGGTNGACGTACGGTTGAAGTCTTTCATCGAGCATCGTTATCGGCCGTTTCTCGCCTTTACCATCAAGAACCGTTGGCCAACTCTAGCTTTCTTCGTCAGCTTGGTGATATTGACGATCGGTCTAATGGGCGGCGGCTACGTACGCATGAACTGGTTTCCCGACATGCAGATGGACTACGTCATGGCGCAGGTGGAGTTGCAAGACGGAGCTCCCGAACAGCTGATCGTCGGTATCGTCGAGGAAATGGAGGGCTCGCTCANCGAGGTTGAACGTGAAATCCAAATGGAATACGGAATCCAACGGCGAATCATCGAGCACTCGTTTGCCTTCGTNCAGGGCGGCAAAAGCGCGCGATTTAACGTGGAGCTCAAACCCGAAGACGAACGACCCGTATCCGGCAAGGAACTNGAAAATCGCTGGCGTGAAAAGCTNGGCGATATCGCGGGAACCAAGAAATTGTCGTTTTCGTCNGGACAACACAGNGGCGGCGGTCCACCGATCGCGTTGAAGCTCCAGGGCTACAACTACCGAAGTCTTGAACAGGCNGCCGACGAATTAGCGTCTTATTTACAGACNTTTAATGGCGTCTACGAAGTCGAAAGCTCCAATAACGCCGGACCCGAAGAACTGAAACTGCGGATTCGTCCGGAAGCTGAAGCGTTGGGTATCACGCTTACCGATCTCGCGAGTCAGGTACGCCAGGCGTTCTACGGTGCCGAGGCCCAACGTATCCAGCGTGGAGAGTCGGAAGTGCGCGTGATGGTGCGTTATCCCGAAGTCAACCGAAAATCGGTCGGCAATCTTGAGAACATGTGGATCCGTCTGCCTGACGGTCGTGAAGTGCCATTCGATGCCGTGGCAGATTACCAACTCGCAACCGGCTACAGCAGCGTACAACGCTTGGACGGCAGGCGGACCGTCTCCGTGNCCGCCAACTTGAACCCTGACATCGTNCAAGTCGGAGAAGTCATCGGAGCGGTAAGAGCCCAATTCATGCCCGANTTGCTCGACCGCTATCCCGACGTCAAATACGACGTCACCGGTGCGTCGNAACGACTAGACGACTCGCAAAGTCAGATGCTCCGTTCGATGCTCTTGGCCGTGATTTTGCTNTATGCGCTCATTGCGATTCCGCTCAAATCGTACGTCCAACCCCTAATTATTATGTTCATCATCCCCTTTGGCATGATCGGTGCTGTGATCGGGCACATGATCGTTGGCATTCCAATCACGTCTTTATCATCGCTGGGTCTTATCGCGCTCGCAGGCGTGGTCGTCAATGATGCGATCCTCATGGTCGATCACGTCAACAAACGCACGGAAGCAGGTTACAGCGCNNCTGACGCAGCAGTCGAAGCTGGCGCTGTTCGATTCAGGCCNATTCTCCTCACGTCGTTGACCACGTTCTTTGGGCTGACNCCNGTGTTATTAGAAACCTCNATGGCNGCTCAGATGGTNGTCCCCATGGCGGTGTCGCTTTCGTTCGGAATCCTATTCTCCACCGTCATCACGCTGATCTTTTTACCTTGTCTGTTCAACATCCTAGGCGAACGTGGTACGACCTTCGGGAAATTCATAGCGTTTTGGACCAATAGGCCCCTTCCAACGGCCCTTCCTGATCCGGCGAACCAGCCAGTAGGGCAGCAGCCTTAGTCAAAATACCCCGTTCGCCNGATCACTAAACGGCTCGTTGGTCCACAAGCTCGCCGTTCACGGTGACTTCTAACATTCCGCTACTCGGAAANAATCGGGCTTCAACGTACCGGTGCTCCTCCCACAAAAGCTCCACGTTCGTCCATACGTACAACGGTTCGCGCGACGATGGTTCGCGACGTTTACGCAAACACCCGTCCAACCAGAGCTCCAAGCCATTATCGTTCGCGATTACCACCTCAAATTTCTTGTGGCCCAGAGGAAATTCAAACGCTCTACCGTCAGCCATGGCAATCCGCGAGAATGCTTGTAATGAACAGCGGCAGATTTTGACATCCCTCCCGACCGATTCAAACGCGTATTGCGAACTCGCGACGTCCTCGCTCTCTCCTTCGGTGCGATGATCGGCTGGAGCTGGGTCCTTTTCACCGGCCACTGGGTGCTTAGCGCGGGATCCATAGGCACATTGCTCGCTTTTAGCGCCGGCGGCGCGGTCATCCTATTTATCGGACTTACTTATGCCGAGCTCGCGGCCGCGATGCCGAAGGCCGGCGGCGAACACGTCTACACGCGTGTCGCATTAGGCCCGCTCTGGTCCTTTGTCTGTACCTGGGCCTTGCTCATGGCGTACGCGACCGTGTGCGTGTTCGAATCCGTCGCCTTGCCAACAGCCATCGAGTATTTGTTCCCCTCGATACGTCCCGCCACGCTCTGGACCGTGTTGGGCGCGCCCGTGTCCGCAGGTTTTGTTGCCATCGGCATCGTAGCTGCTCTCGTGATGACGTGGATTAACGTCATCGGCATACGAGCCGCCGCCCTAGTCCAAAGCGTGATCACCGCCGCCGTGCTTGGTGCCGGCGTCCTATTGATCGTCGGCGCGGCCAGTTTTGGGAGCCTCGCTAATACCGAGCCGCCCATCGCTATCCCCGCGACGGGGATACTCACCGTACTTATCATGGTCCCCGCGATGATGGTGGGATTTGACGTGCTTCCGCAATCCGCGGAGGAAATTAACCTACCGCCGCGGCGAATCGGTTGGTTGCTTGTGTTATCGCTCTTGATGGCCGTCCTATGGTACGGCGCCATTTCGTTCGCGGTTTCCATGGCCCTTGATCCCAAGGAGCTGGCATCCACGTCCATGGCCACGGCCGATGCCGCGACGTCGTTATGGCACGGAAGCTGGGCAGGTACAGTTCTCATTGTCGGCGGTATCGGCGGCATTTTGACGAGCTGGAATGCTTTTATTATCGGTGGCAGCCGCGTGATGTTTGCTCTCTCGGAATCCGGATTCCTACCCGCTTCGTTCTCACGCCTTCATCCCAAGTACAAAACACCCTACATAGGCGTATGCGTCTTGGGTTTGATGGCATCGATATCGCCTTTTTTTGGCCGCACCATCCTCGTCTGGCTCGTGGACACGGGCAGTTTTGCCGTCGTCATCGCTTACATTTTTGTACCGGTCGCGTTTCTTGTTTTGCGGCGCAAACAACCCGATCTCGCCCGCCCTTTTCGCGTCCGCTATCCATCGCTAGTCGGAGTCATCGCCGTCGTATTGGGATTGGTATTGCTCTCGTTTTACTTTCCGTGGAGCCCTTCATCTCTTATCTGGCCGTATGAATGGGGAATCGCACTTGGCTGGGCCTTGTTGGGACTCGTTTGCTGGCTCTTTAGGGATTCCCGAACAAACTGAGCTGATCGTTCGTTGGCCGAAATAAATCCGTTCGCAATGGTACCGACAGGTCAGTCCCGAGACCCGCTCTTTTCGTCGCCAATTCGAAACGCCTGGCTAGCAGGTCAGCATACGTTCCTTGGCCCCGCATCCTCGTGCCCCACTCAGCCCGATAAGCAACACCGCCTCTCATCGCGCGGATGTGACTCATGACGTGGTCCGCGCGATTCGGATAATGCTGCTGAAGCCACTCCACGAACAGATCCTCAACCTCTAGCGGGAGCCGCAGCAAGACGTAGCCGACCCTTGAGACACCGGTCTTGGAAACCGCCACAACGATGTCTTCTAGCTCGTGATCGTTGATGCAAGGGATTACCGGAGCAATCATGGCACCAACCGGCACGCCCGCTTGGTGCAGGGAATCAAGGACTCGAAGCCTTGCCTGTGGACCTGCGGTGCGCGGTTCCAAGGCGGTTTTCAACCCGTTATTGAGCGTCGTAACGCTGACAGATACCTGGACAAGTCCGAGCGTCGCCAGCTCCGCCAAAATATCGAGATCCCGCAATATCAGCGTGCTTTTGGTGACGAGCGTGACTGGGTGACGGTACCTTAACAGCGTCTCCAAGATCTCCCGTGTAATACCCAGCTGCCGCTCACCGGGCTGATACGGGTCGGTATTGGTTCCCATAGCAATCGGTCGTACTTCGTATCCACGCCGTTCGAGCGCTTCACCTAGCCGCGCCGTGGGCTCGGTCTTGTAGAAGATCTGAGTTTCAAAGTCGAGTCCTGGAGACAGTCCCAAAAACGCATGAGTCGGACGGGCATAGCAATACACACAACCATGTTCGCAGCCCTTGTACGGGTTAATGGATCGATCGAANGGAATGTCNGGGGATTTATTGGTTGCGATGATGTTCCGCGTCTGGTCAGGGAAAAACNTTGTTTTCGGTGCGCTCNAGCTGATATCCGCCGATTCAACCTCGTTCCAACCATCATCCACGGGCTCGCTCACGTGCGGGTCGAACCGTGANGCGGGATTGGAGATCGCTCCTCGACCCTTGTGGAGTTTTTTTTCGTTCANGGCCATGGNCTCACGAGGAACTGTAGGATAACTGTATATTTATACAGTTAAAANCCTTGGTATGATCGATTCTTNCCCCAGTTTCTGTTCGAGATAACGAACCGAAAACGGCTAATAGAGGAGTAGCCCATGATCATCGTGAACGGTCGTCTGGAACTAACCGACGTCCACATTGACTGCGCTCAANCCCGNACTCGCTGCAATGGAACAAGCGAGCCGTGAAGAGAACGGTTGCTTCGACTACACGTTCTCGGTCGAGGTGAACGAACCCGGCACCATTCGAATCACCGAGAGGTGGGAAAGCATGGACGCGCTGCGCGTTCACTTTGCCTCATCACACATGGGCGAATTCCAGACTGCCCTATCAGAACATCCACCAGCNAANGCCGAGGTTCATTTCTACGAAGTTGAACGTGAGTTGCCGAGGCCTTGAGATGACGATTACGGTATGGGGCGGTGGGACAGGCAGGACGATTCGTGTGCATTGGGCACTGCACGAACTCGGCCTCGACTACGANCCCAAANTAATCGGATCGCGAACCGGCGAAACGCAAGGGGAAACGTTTCAGGGNTTAAACTCNAAAGAAAAGATACCCGTATTGGTCGACGACGATTTCGTGCTAACGGAAAGCGCGGCCATCGTGACCTATTTGGGGGACAAACACGGNCTGCTCACNCCNACGTCCGGCAGTCGCGAACGGGCACGCTACGACGAGTGGACGTCCTACATTTTGATGGAGCTCGANGCCCACACGCTTTANATCATCCGTCGTCACAATGACCTNGCACANTTGTANGGAAACGCGCCNGAAGCCTTACGAGCAGCGCGCGACGGGTTCAATAAACAAATTCGATGGGCNGAGATGAAACTTGGTGACNGTGAATACGCCGTCGGCGACAGCTTTTCCGGTGTCGACATTTTGTTAACGTCTTGCTTGGACTGGGCCCATGCTTACGATTTTGAACTCGCTGACAACTTAAACGAATACCGAGCTACACTGCACGAACGACCAGCGTATAAAACCGCCGCCGCACTGAATTTTTCAGTCAGTGCCGGNGCTTAATTCATTCGGACAAAGAGGAAGGACTAATGCCTAGGTACGTGATCGAAAGGGATATTCCCGAAATTGGCTCAGCGGAGCGAGATGCACTTCGGGACGCAGCCTCGAAATCAAACGAGGTCCTCGCGGCGATGAAAAGCGAACATAAGAACATCCAATGGGAACACTCTTACGTCGCNGGGGATAAAACATTCTGTATTTATATTGCAGACGACCCAACGCTGATCCAAGAACATTCTGAACGCAGCGGCTTTCCCGCGTCGGTGGTCACTCCGGTACGTAAGATGATCGATCCGGTGACCGCGGAAGCCGACGCCTAAAANCCTGTCTCCTCAAATCAACTGAGTCAGTTTTCGGGGGAGTTGGCCGCTAGCAACCAATCCATGATGCGAGGATTTTCGTCTCGGGGGTAGGTATGGGAAAGGTCNTCGATTTCTCGATAANTCACCCTGGCACCGGCCGCNCGCAAGGCCGCGTCAGCNGCACGAGCGACGTCGACTGGGAACATCCAATCGAGTANGCCATGCANGATATATATCGGTAGGTNGCTCATGCGGGCACTCGTATAGCCCTCAAGCAGCATCGGATGGAAACTCGCCGAACTCGGCGCGAGATGGGTAAACGGAGATTCATCCCGTAACCCGGAGACGTAGGTAAACGTGCCACCATCGCTCATTCCCGTCAGTAATCGCTTTGACGGATCCATGTTCCAACGCTCACCGACGTGTTGCACCATGCGATCAATATTCGCGCTATCGATGTCCGGACCCATCAATGACCANGTGTCANCCATCGCGGTCGGGCTGATCAGGATAGCGCCGCGACTTCTCGCTTCCCGAACCCAAGTCCATAGGAAGTCCCGTCCATGTCCNGATCCTCCATGCAACGCNACGATCAATGGACANGCGTCCGACTCCTGGTAGTACTCGGGGACATACATCGAAAANCCACCGCGGGTGCCTTTTTCGTTTCCTGCATGAATGATGCCGACGTTGTCTCGGGCCGGATCCACATCTGCTAATTTTGCCGCTAACGCCTTATTTTCTCGCAGACCTTCTTCAATAAAAAAACGACCGACGGGGGGAAGCATCAACGCGATGGGATACAACGCTTCGACGGCGCGGGTCTGGTGACGCAAGGCCCGATATGCGCCCATGAGGCCATTCGGATCCTCCACACTCTGCNCCAGGCCGTCGCACGCAAGACAGACCTCGTCGACCACCTTTTCGAGGTGAATCGCAAACTGGGCCAGATGATCCGGCAGAGCCACACTTTTGAACACGTCCATACCTTCACGAACCGGCACCACCGCTTGGCTCGCTGCGTCNGCGAGCGACGCAACATTGGGCGGGTGCAAGTGACGGCTCACATACGCNAGCGTTTCCAACGCGGCAAGNACCGGCGGNACCACGGCCGTGATCGCGTCAAGAAGTCTGTCGGTATCGATTTCTTCCATGTGCTCAACTATGGCGTTTTGGAGTACTCTGATGCAACGCTCNCTGCGATAAGNCACCNCGTCATGCAACTTAGATGGTCNCACGCTTTCGTNCACGTCACCGATATGGAAGCAATGGTCGATTTCTACACTAACGTTCTNGGTTTTGAGGTCACAGATCGAGGNGATGTTGGCGGGAACGAATTTGTCTTTTTAAGCCAGGTCGAGACCGACCATCANCAGTTGGGCTTCTCCGCAACACGAGAACAGAGCGGTCGCAGCAACAACGTCGCTCATTTCGCCTTTCGAGTCGACGATCTCGATACTGTGAAGACGATGCACCAGGTGCTTACTAAGGACGACCGCGTCACCANTATTATGCCGATCACGCACGGTAATGCCTGGTCGGTGTATTTCAATGATCCAGAAGACAACGGCATCGAAATTTTTTGCGATACCCCNTGGCANGTGGCCCAGCCACAGGGGGGTCCNTGGGATCCAACCATGGCGACCNACGATATCGTCAACGCCACTCAAACGGCGTTCGAGGGCGCGTCNGAATTCGGGCCCATCAACGATTATTACGAGGAACGCTCGTCGCATCTGACGCGGCGCGAAGGGGGTCAAACATGAGCGANGNNGCTGAATTCAACCGCGCANAAGAGAATGTCGGCAATNTNCTCAACATGGAGCATGTCAATCTGACCGTTCCTGATCAACAGTTAGCGGCTCTTTTTTACGTTTCCGGCCTTGGCTTTACGCGTGACCCCTATATCGATTTTGGCACCTTTAATATGTGGATCAANGCGGGCGGACAGCAATTNCATCTACCAAAAAACAATGCCCAAAAATTTCGCGGACACATCGTTGTGGTCGTCCCGGATCTGGAGGATTTGAAACGCCGCTTTAAATTCATCGAAAAACCAATGCAAGGCTCNGAGTTCACTTGGGAGGAGAAAAAAGANCACATCGCAGTCACCTGTCCATGGGGCAACCAAATCCACGTCTATGGGCCCGGCCAACACGGCGATATGAGCCTCGGTATTCCCTTGGCCGTAATGGACGTTCCACCCGGGACCGCCGCCGGGATCGCTCGCTTTTATCGCGAAGTCCTGGANACACCCGCCGANCGAATCGAAGACAACGAAGGTGCNCGCGCGGTCGTTTCGATGGGTACGAATCAGCAGTTTGTCTTTGACGAGACCGACGAGGAAATCGCCGAATACGATGGGCATCACATCGCTATTTATGTATCGAATTTCTCGAAACCCCATATCTACTTGGCTGAGAATGGGTTGATTACCGAAGAATCTGATCAGCACCAGTACCGATTCCAACGGATCGTCGATCCGGACAGCGGGGAATTTCTCACAGAAATCGAACACGAAGTACGGAGCCTTCACCACCCCATGTTCAAGCGCAATCTAGTGAATCGAAATCCGGCACAATCTTTTTTCAATTACAGGAGTGGGCGCGACGCTTTCGTCCCTGAGTAGTCCGTGTCGTTGCAAGAGGAACCTTATTATCTGCCACTAGGCGACGAGATCGAGGCGTTCGAAGCTGCGTACCAGAGTCGTCTTCCGGTATTGCTCAAAGGGCCCACCGGGTGCGGTAAAACCCGTTTCGTCGAACACATGACTTGGCGACTCTATTGCCAGACCGAATCAGATCGTCACGCGTTAACCGAACCGCTGGTCACGGTGTCTTGTCACGAAGATCTCACCGCCACGGACCTAGTGGGTCGCTATCTTCTAAAGGGGGATGAAACCATCTGGCAAGACGGGCCTCTTACCCAAGCGGTACGAACCGGTGCGCTCTGTTACCTCGACGAGATCGTTGAAGCGCGAAAGGATACGACGGTTTTGATTCACTCATTAACAGATCATCGACGTGTACTTCCCATCGATAAGACCTCAGAAATCGTTTCCGCGCACGCAGATTTCCTCTTAATCATTTCTTACAACCCTGGTTATCAAAGCATCCTAAAAGACCTCAAACCAAGCACGCGTCAACGATTCGTCAGCCTGACGTTTGACTACCCACCGGAAGACCGAGAAGCAGAAATCATCGCGCATGAGAGTGGCATCGATCCGGAAATTGCCGGACGTTTGGCCACCATCGGCGTCAAAGTGCGTAATCTTCGCGAACATGGCTTCGAGGAAGGCGTCAGCACTCGACTGTTGATTTACGCAGGGGAACTCATCAAGCGAGGCATCGAACCAAGACGCGCGTCGGAAATCGCCGTTGTGCAGGCAGTGTCCGACGATGCCGCTGTGCAACAAGCTGTCGCAGACATCGTCGACGTCATCTGGCCGTGACCACACTCGCTGAGGTGGAGCGTCCTCTATCGCTCTTTGCCGAAGGCATTGCCGGACGCTACTTTCATATCCGCGATCTATCTGAGCGCAGCAATGCGAACGCGCACGCTTCGGAGGCAAGCCACGATGCGTATAGCGTCTATCTACCCGGCAGTATCGACTATTTTTCAATCCCGGCAAGTAACGCCGCAACCTATCGTTGGCTGATACTGCAGCAGCTTGGTTTCCGCGAATTTGGTACCTATCGCTTCGACATCCATCAAGCTCGACGCGAATGCGACGATTTACGAGAACACGAGCTTCCGGAGCAACATCGAGAATCAGATCTGGAGCTTCTGTTTCGGCATTTCGAATATTCGGCCCTTGCACGTCAGCTATTCAGCATTATCGAAACCGCACGCATCGAAACCGCCGTGCTGCGCCATTACCCCGGCGCGATTCCGTACCGAAAACGGCTACAGAAAAAACTCGACGACGACTACAACAACGAATCCCGCGAAGTCGGTGTTAACGGGGCCTTGAAAAAGATGCAGGCGTTCTTGAATAGCGTCCCGAACGCCCAGACAAACCTCGCCGTCTTCGTTAACCCCATTCAAGACGCTAAAGCAACGGTATACACCAGCGTTCAGGCAACCGTCGACTGTTATCAGACGTTAGCTCACCTCATCGAAATCGCCACGGATAACGCCGACGATTTGATCGAAACGACCGAAGGTCCGCCGATGGAATGGCTGCAGCGACAGGTGCGACTTGAAGATTGGCAAGACGACCTCGAGTCGATGAATGCACAGTTAGCAGCGTTCGAGCTCGCCGACGACGCAGCCGACAAGGAAGTCGTCATGGGCGAGACGGAGGGCGACGGGACCATCCGAGAAACCAACGCTGACATGGTTAAAGAACGCGANCAGGCACAACGTCGAATCGATATGGAACGTTCAGCCATTCGCCATGCGCTTGGCGACGAACACGACAATGTCCGTAGTTACCTATACGACGAGTGGGATTACNTAAACTCGCAATATCTTCGCGGCTGGTGCCGCGTCTACGAAGAACAACTTCAGGAAGATCAAACCGGTGATGGAGTGGCGCTGCTGCATACGCTCCGACCTCTCGTCCAAGGCGTCCGTAAGCATTTTGAACAAATCCGTCCGTCCGGATACCAACGCGTCAACAAAGTNACCGACGGTGACGAACTCTACTTGAGCGCTGNCGTTGATATTCGAGCCGATCTCCGTGTCGGCGGTTCACCTGATGAGCGGGTCTACAGTCGGCGCGAACGCCAGAAACGCGATGTGGGCGCGGCGTTTTTGGTCGACTTATCAGCCTCCACCGACGATCCGATCGATCAGTCTCCTGCCGACACGCCAACGATGGATAATTCGGATGCGCGGACCGGGCTTAATCTTCGCGATCCCTACCCAGACGATGATGACGAATTCAACTTCGATTTGGAGAGTCGGCGTAAAGCAGAAGACGCAAAACGTAGAATCATCGATATCCAGAGGGAAGCTGTGGTGTTGATGGCCGGTGCCATGGAGGGACTCGGTGACCAGTATGGAGTGTATGGTTTTTCGGGTTATGGCCACGACTGCGTCGAATTCTATATAGCAAAAGAATTCAGACAGGCGCTCGACGCACGAGCACTTGACGCTATTGCCGCCATGAAACCGAAACGCTCCACACGCATGGGACCCGCTATACGGCACGCCGCGGCAAAACTCGAAGCTAGCGGTGCAGCTCTGAAGGTCTTGATGATCATCAGCGACGGATTCCCCCAAGATTGTGACTATGGCCCCGATCGCGGGAACCACGAGTACGGTGTCCAGGACACCGCCAANGCACTTCGTGAGGCNGAACAGCGCGGGATTAAAACATTCTGCATCACGGTTGATCGGTCNGGACANNACTACTTANGACGCATGTGNCCNGAGGCACACTACATGGTGATCGAAGAAACAGAGGAACTNCCCACCGCGCTNCAGAAGGCCTACCGGCGTCTAACACACTTATAACAACGGGAGCCANAGCNCCCGTNNGTTCNCNCNAGTTANCNACCNNGCTTAGTCATCNCNCATNATCCCNAAAATGGANAGCAGATTCATGAACAAAATATAGATCGAAACNAACAAATTGTTCGCGGCGATAATGTAGTTTGTCTCGCCACCCAATACGATCCGGCTNGTCTGGAAGAGAATCAGGGCACACGCAACAAAAACCATTAGTCCCGAAATAAGCAANGAAAACGCTGACAAATCGAAGAAGATCGACGCCACGATNATGCCAACGACGATAAAAAACGCGACCGCGAGAAACTGCCCGAGCCAGCTAAAATTTGTCCGCGTAAATATCGTATAAATAGANAACCCCACGAATGCCGCCGCCGTCATCGCCAGGGACTGCAACACAACTCCCGGATTCACTTGCAAGTACACGTTCAGAATAGGCGCAATGGCAAAACCGATAAAACCGGTAAAAACAAACGTCAGCACAATGCCCCAGCTCGTATTCGCGGTTTTATTGACGGCCCAGGAGAGCCCAAAAAAACCGATCAAGTACGGCCAAAATCCCATGAAAGGTAGACCCATCCCGATACCAATAAACGCCGTAAGCGCGGCAAATCCGATCGCCATCGCAAGTAACAAGTANGTGCTGCGAAGTACTCTGTTAACTTCAATCGCGCGTCCAGCATCAACAATCGGGCCCAGTGGCTCAGCCATTTTGTCACCTCAACNAACGTAATCCANTCCGATGTATATATTGTGCTCTAACAGCGNCTTTTCNAGCAATGATGGTTCATCTTGCTTCGAGCGAAATTCTCGGCAGCCATCTCCCTTGGATTGACTTCAACAGGGCTTCTCGCCAGAATTCCTGCCCGCCGTGGGGCCCTGGGGCTACGTAGCTCAGTCGGTTAGAGCACAGCATTCATAATGCTGGGGTCGGTGGTTCAAGTCCACCCGTAGCTACCAACTCGCTTTCTTCGCAAAGCGAAGAAAGTCGAGGCCGACAGCCAAACGGAACTAGCAAAACTTTGTGAATACTCACCTCGAAGAATCAACGGGATCGTCAACGGTAAACGAGGCATTTCGCCCACGTTTGCGATTGTTCTCGAGTTTGTTCTTGGTACGAGCGGCGAGATGTGGGTCCGGATGCAGGCGGAGTACGGCCTTTGGAAAGCACGCCAAGAAGTTGCCTGACCCTGTGCGTAGCGAATTCGTAGTCAGTGCAAATTTTGAACGAGCAATCGTCAGCCACGATTATTCATCGCTATCGCCCTCCTTCGCAGCGCATTCCGCCCCCCTAAACTTCGTGCGTCTTTCAGCGTACCAGGCCTTCATCTTGAGTAACTTTCGCTAACTGCGACCAACGGACAGCGAGCAATGACAGCCCCACATTTCATCCCGCGAGTTCGCCAGGCGAAAAGACCATGCTTTTTTCGACTTTCCCGCGTCTAAAGTACGTACCCACGTTCATTGTGCTCGGAAAGATCTAGCCCAAGAACCTCGTTGTCACCCGTGACTCGATTGGTCCCAACGAGCCGTCCAACCAGGAGAAGAATTGCCCAGGTCGCCGCGGCTGTATACGCAATGACGGCAATCGCTCCCGTGAACTGAGTCAACAGCTGACTGCCCATCGAAACAGTCTCTTGACCGGCAAAAATGCCAAGCGTGTTACTCGCAAATATCGCCGTCAGCATGATTCCGAGAAACCCACCCACTCCGTGGACCGGAAAAACGTCGAGAGAGTCATCGATCTTTAACTTCTGTTTCATGATGTTGGTTGCATAAAAACAGACCAGGCCGGCGGCGATGCCAATCACCAAAGCACCAGCAGGTCCAACATAGCCGGATGCCGGGGTGATGGTCCCTAGACCCGCGACCATACCGGTCACCGCGCCGAGCGCACTCGGTTTCCCGTACTTAATCCATTCAATAGACATCCAGGTGAACGCACCGGCTGCCGCCGAGATATGAGTCACCGCGATAGCCATGGCAGCGTTACCGCCCGCGGTCAAAGCGCTCCCGCCATTAAAACCGAACCAACCAACCCAGAGCATGCCCGCCCCGGCCATCGTCAATGTCATGTTGTGCGGTGGCATGGGTTGGGTCGGAAAGCCTTGACGCGCTTTCAGCACCAACGCCGTCACGACAGCCGCAGTACCCGCCGTTATGTGTACGACACTGCCACCGGCAAAGTCGAGAAATCCCCGTTCGAATAACCAGCCGCTTTCGGCCCAAACCCAATGCGTAATCGGTGCATACACAATAATTGACCAAAGCGCTGTAAACAGCAGGACCGAAACAAAGCGCATCCGTTCTGCAAAACCACCCACAATGAGTGCCGGCGTAATAATCGCGAAGGTCAGTTGGAAGATCGCGAAGCTCGACTCCGGAATCGTTCCCCATAATGCTTCTTCGCCGACGCCAGCGAAGAGGGCTTTCGAAAGTCCGCCAACTAGAGAATTGCCAACATCAAAGGCAAGACTGTAGCCAATCAAGAGCCAAAGGATCGTCACCACACAGGTAATCGAGAAACATTGCATCAACACACTAAGGACGTTGCGCGAACGCACCAAACCGGCATAAAAAAGCGACAGTCCGGGAATGGTCATGAAGAGTACTAACGCCGTTGACGTCAAAATCCATGCGGTATCACCGGCATTCAGATCGTCTGCGTTCGCCCAGTTAACGCCAAGTACCAACGCAACCACCGAAATACGTTTAGCCTGCTGAACCCAATCGCTCGAGCTAAATTTCATCCCCGACCTCCAATTCTTGCTCCGATAACGCCCGTCGTCCCGTTACAAATGGGACTTGTTCAAACTGCATCGACCCCTGTTTCACCCGTCCGAATACGAACAACTTCTTCAAGACCGAACACAAACATTTTCCCATCCCCAACTTTTCCAGTATTTGCGGTTCGACTGATCGCTTCCATGCATTGGTCCATCAGACCATCGTCAACGGCAACTTCTATTTTCATTTTGGGCAGGAAATCCACGACATATTCCGCCCCGCGATACAGTTCTGTGTGTCCCTTCTGACGACCGAAGCCTTTAACTTCAGTGACCGTCATTCCCGTCACGCCAATCTCCGACAGTGCCTCGCGCACTTCATCGAGTTTGAACGGCTTGATTATCGCGGAAATAAATTTCATCGCTCCAATTCTCCTATGTAGTGCTCAGGGTCAAGACCCCAAAACAATCTCTCCTTGCCAAAATTTCTCTGCCAAACATCTTGAACACATTAGCCATCGGCATCAACGGTCCCCTCGAGTTGCCCAGGTTATTAATACCGCAACGGCCATTTTGCGCGACACCCGAGGTTTTACAGCGCATGATCTGCAAGCACTCCCTCATCGATGACGAAGCCGACGACTTCCTCTAGGCCCTGACCCGTCAAAAGATTGGTGAAAACAAAAGGTGCCTCGCCACGCATCTTTCGCGCATCACGTTCCATCACATCAAGCGATGCGCCTACGTGTGGCGCTAAGTCCGTCTTATTAATGATGAGCAAGTCTGAACGCGTAATCGCCGGTCCACCCTTTCTGGGTATCTTTTCACCCGCCGCAACGTCGATGACATAAATCGTAATGTCAACAAGCTCTGGGCTGAACGTCGCGCTCAGATTGTCACCGCCGCTTTCCAAAATCACAACGTCGAGCTCGGGAAATCTCGTCGTAAGACCTTCGATAGCGACCATGTTCATCGAAGCATCTTCTCGAATGGCCGTGTGAGGACAACCGCCAGTCTCCACCCCAACGATCCTGTCTTCCGACAGTGCTTGAGAGCGGACCAACATCTCGGCATCTTCGTGCGTGTAGATATCGTTAGTAACCACAGCTATTTCGTAGTCTCCGCGCATCCGTTTACACAACGCTTCCACTAGCGTCGTTTTACCCGCGCCCACAGGACCGCCAATTCCAACTCTCAACGCTGGTTTCATCCTGAAGCCTTCACGATCGAAAGATCCTTGAGTACTGTGTTTCATGCCACATGCTGGCAAGAGCCAGTCCAGGTGCGCTATTGCCAATGTCTTCATCCGAACACTCGAGCGCTTCCTCAACGGCCATTGGTATGTGTTCGATCAGATCCCGGAGTACCAGTTGACCCTCCGTGTGCCCAAGAGGAATCAATTTTGTGGCGCCTAACACTTGATTCTCACACCATGCCCAGGCATATCCACTCAAGGCGTCCAATCCAGTAATTCCAGCGTTAACAGCGAACACTGAAAACGCGACCACATACCCAGGCCGCCACTTAGGAATTGGTTGATCCAGCTCCGCTGCCAATCGCATGAGTGCTATACCCATTGCGTCTTCCTCGTCACGAAGCTCCCGCGTTTCGCGGTGGGACCGACAAACATCATCCCAATATCGAAGGCCGGCCGTGTCCTTAGAACTCCAAGCCCGATGGGCTCGATGGATGATAGGTAAATCGATATGGGCAATGGTGTGGTGAAGTAGCTCGGATATCCATTTCATGGCATCGGTCCGATCGCCAATCCAGCCGCACTGCACGGCATGCTCGAGACCTTGGGAATATTGATAGGCCCCAATAGGAAGCATCGGACTAATGAGCTGCCAGAGCTTTGCGTGGTTATGCGGAGGCATGGGAGTGTGAGTGGGCGCTGTACGCCCCCGATTCTGGTTCAAAAGGCGCCCAGTGCTCGTTAGGCTCTAATCCGAGCTCTTGCAACATGCTGTCCAGGACATGATCCTGGAGATAGCGCAGCCAACCCAAACCAATCTGTACCGAAACGTGGCGATTACCTAGGTGATACGCGGCCTTGACCAATACTTCAGCGTGATCACTGGCGACCGTCGACACCCGCTCACACGCTGCGATAATGTGAACAATACTCCCCTCATCAGAAACCAGACTGTCGCCTCCACGCATCAACGTTCCTCTCGGTAGGTTGATCGTTATATTCTGGCCTGACCGAGTTTGCGTCCGCTGCCGAGTCTTCTGTCGGCGCTGAAACGAGAGTATGACGGTCCCATCTGAATCCGAATTTTCGGTTCGATCTGTTCGGACACAAATTGTGTATGTCTCCAAGGTGCCCGTGTCTCCCTTCAAAAGAGAAAGAATCTTTGCGCCAGGGGTAGTTCCGTCGCTGGTTCACATGTCAGAAGTTCACCGTCGGCACGGACCTCGTACGTCTCGGGATCGACTTCGATTTCTGGGGTCCAGTCGTTCAACACCATGTCCGCTTTGCCGATCACCCGAGTTCCCTTAACCGGCACGACCCCTTTGGCTAGCCCAAGACGTTCGGCTATCCCAGCTTCGCTTCCTGCACGCGAAACAAAAGAGACCGACGTCGCAGCCAGTGCTCCCCCAAATGCCCCAAACATGGGGCGATAGTGAACGGGCTGTGGGGTTGGTATCGACGCGTTAGGATCGCCCATCGGGGCCGCCACAATCATGCCGCCTTTTATGATTAATGCCGGTTTGGCACCAAAAAATCGAGGTTCCCAAAGCACCAGATCCGCAAGTTTTCCTGCTTCGACAGAACCTACGTGTTCGGCTATCCCATTGGCGATGGCAGGATTAATGGTGTACTTCGCAATGTAGCGTTTGACCCGAAAGTTGTCATGTCTAGGATTGTCCTCGACAAGATAACCTCTCTGCACTTTCATTTTGTGGGCGGTCTGCCAGGTGCGACAAATAACCTCTCCCACTCTGCCCATCGCCTGCGAATCAGAAGCGATCATCGAGAACGCTCCTAGATCATGCAGAATATCTTCAGCGGCAATCGTTTCGCGACGGATACGCGATTCCGCAAAAGCAACGT
>PBGU01000020.1 GCA_002719135.1 Gammaproteobacteria bacterium | reverse complement strand
TATCCGATGACCGTCCAGATTGTCGGTCGGGGTTCGCTATATGACCCCGACAATGAGCGCGTACGCGCGTAACACCTGAATGTGGAGGAATGCGTTTGAACCATCCAAATTATCCTAGCGTTGATCAAAGCGAGCGCGTTGTCCCGTACAACTTACGACAAAGCGGTCGAACACCGGTGGAGATGTTGATCTCAACGCGGGTACGCAAATCGCCGTTTTGGCATCTGTCGATCGAAGCCGGTTGTTGGCGCGCAACGACGTATAACCGTATTTACCACCCCAGAGGATATGTGCGACCGGAAGATGGCGGCACCATGGCGGAATACGATGCCCTCGTGAATCGAGTCACCATGTGGAATGTGGCAGTCGAGCGTCAGATTCGTGTCAAAGGCGCCGATGCGGAAGCATTTGTGAATTACGTGATTACGCGGGACGCATCGAAGATAAAGCCTGGTAACGGCAAGTACTGCATCCTCTGTAACGAGAAAGGGGGCATTCTGAACGATCCTGTTCTTCTGCGGCCGGCGGCGGATGAGTTTTGGTTTTCGATTTCGGACAGTGATCTGATGTTTTGGTTGCAAGGTGTCAACGTCGGTTGTAAATACGAAGTCGCAATCGACGAGATAGACGTTTGCCCCGTCCAAATTCAAGGACCGCTCTCGGAGAATTTGCTAGCCAAATTGGTTGGCGAGGCGGTCCGCGATATTCCCTACTATGGATTGATGGAAACGCAAGTCGAAGGTGTTGAGGTGATCATCAGCCAGACGGGTTTTACCGGCGAGAAGGGCTATGAGATATACGTNATCGATGCGCACGTACATGCTGAAACTGTGTGGAATGCGGTTCTTGATGCGGGAACAGAATTTGGCCTACAAGTTATCGCGCCGGCGCATCATCGACGCATCGCTGCCGGTATTCTTTCGTGGGGTCAGGACATGGATTTCGAGACGTCGCCCTTCCAGGTGAATCTGTCGTATCAAGTCCCGCGCAACAAGACGGCCGATTATGTTGGCAAGGCCGAATTGGAACGCCAGCGGGCGGTGATTGATGGGGGCGGGTTCCCATTCAAGATGAAAATGGTGGGGCTAACCCTGGGCGGCAAACCGATCGACGACTACGCGCCTGATTTTTGGCTGATCTCGGATTCGAATTCAGAACGTGTCGGGTACNTTACATCGCCTTGGTGGTCGCCTGAACTCGATACGAATATTGCGCTTGGTTGGGTACCTATCGAATTGTCTCAGATCGGGACTGANCTAATGGTCGAGCTGCCGGACGAGTACGCTGAAACCCCAGGTAATGCCGTCGAGGCGTCGGTTGCTGAGATTCCGTTTCGTGAGTCCGTCAACCCCAGTGCGCGAGAAGTTGCCAAATCGAAAGGTCGAGATTTCGCGGAATAGCTTAAGACCTCGACGTTCGTGCGATCGATCGAGTCCTGGATTGACACTCGCAATAAAGGTTCAGCGCGTCAACTTATCGTGCTTCGAAGGCATATTTAGGGGTTGAGTTCATGCGATGGCCGTGATGTTCTAGCGGTATACGTATAGGGGAACCATGGGATGAAACGATTTCAGCAAACGCTTGTGCTAGTTGTGTCAATAGGATTCTTGGCGTCTTGTAGTCAACAAGAAGTCGGTTCACCTGTGGCAGATGAAACAAGTTCTGATGACGTCTATGCCTCGTCGGACCAAGGGTTAGCGTCCAGTTATTACGTCGAGTATTTGTGGTGCTCGAGCGGCGCCAATGCGAACGAAGAAAGCATGGCCGCGCTTCTCGCTGACACGAATCGGCTGGTTGATGAATTTGGCGGAGAGTCCTTAAACGGGTACCGCTTGCATCCCAATGGATGGACGTCCGACGAGTTTGATTATATTGATGCACTGTGGTGGCCGGACAAAGAGACGCGAGATTCGACTTGGCAAGCTTGGATCGACGGGGAAGCACAATCGAAGATTGATGCAATGCATCCGGATGTGGAGTCGTGTGGGGGTGAGAACTTTGAAAACCTGTGGGGCTTTAATGTGGAGGTTCCGAGATCCCCAAGTCGTCCATGGNCGTGGGAGAATCCGCCCGCAGCCGTCGACTTTATGTTCTGTAGTTTCAATGAAGGCAAGAGCGCCGACGACTTGCCCGCTATCCTCACTGGTCCGTACGAGAAGTTCTTGAAGGATTACGAAGAAACTAACGGTCCATCTGGTTACTTTTACTCTATTCACTCCCCCGATTTTGACGTTGCGTCAGCTAAGCAGTCGGAAATTNCCCCCGACCGGTACGACATGGTTTGGGCTAATTATTGGGAGACCAATGCAGAAAAAGCTACCGGTATGAATACGTTCGTTGCAGATGGTCAGGAGATACAAGCCGAGTTTGATTCGGTCGCGACCTGCGGCGATCGACTGGCGTACGATGGAACTTGGATCATACAAGGTCTCCCGAATTCGTAAATTCTNACGCGTGGAGGGTCGTCTCGGGCGAGGTGGGGATGATCCTCCATTGGCGACAACGGAGCGTTGACGGTTGGCCGCGCTGACGCTTTAGCCGTTTCGGTCGTAGAGAATCCAAACTCTGTCAGGAACATTGAGAGTATTCGTCAAAGCTTCTTTAACGCTCGTTCTCGGATTCTCACCACTATGTCGTCGATGGTTTCGCGAATGATTTCCAGATAAGGGGGCGGAGGATCCGGTAGCCAAGTCGTTTCCTCGACAGGGTGAGGCCACTTAAATGGCAAATGCTCGACCCAACCTGGCGTTTCCGCGTGGACGTCTACTAAGACGCCGATCCATTTGTCGGGGTATTCTGGATTCGTTAATGGGCGATTACTGGGTTGATGAGGGGCTGTACCGATTATTCTGACTAGAAGTCAAAAGGGCCGTTTCGCCACAGACGGTTATTTCATTCTTCGCGGCTTTTTTTCTGGCAGCGAAGTCGCTGAATTGCGTGACGCGGCAGGGGAGATTCTATCGGGGGCAACGCGCGGCACGCCTGGGGTTGGCTTTGACCCGTGGACGAAACAACCGGGTGACGAAGTTAATCCGAATCGAGTGACCTATCTCAACGACATTTTTTTGATGCACGANAGNTTCGATGNNCANATGCGNNCGANNGNNCTAACNNAAATNTTTTGNGANCTTTACGGNCCNGATATCAACGGATTTCAATCGGCNACAGTGATTAANACNCCGCANCTNAANAACGACTTTCANGGNTGGCACCAAGACGCNCCGGACTACGTACCACTNTCAAATTNNAAGAACGGTTGTGCNATNACNTATCTNNANGCNATGGGTCCAGATACCGGTGGAACGTCACTCGTNCCNNGAAGNCACCGCGATGGNGTGTTTGAGCGAGGNTACGANACNGTCGAAGGATGGCCCGTTAAGAAACGCGTGATCGTTGGGTTTGAGNCATATGAAGCACTCGCAATAGCCCCTGAATTTANTCCGGGCGANGTCTTGGTTTTTGACTCTTGGCTGATGCATCGTGCCAATTCGAATTATACGAACGAAAGTAAGATCGGCCTGATCAATGTCTACCAGGCAAAGGACTGCATCGATCTTGAGGATCGCAATACGTTTGGACCTGCGAATCTTCCTATTACTCGGTCCGGCGCCACCTTGTCCGCCGAAGAAAGCAGACGATTGCGCGACCAAGAGAGCGTCGAGAGAAATAGCCGTGGTTGAGGAAACCCCGGGTTCGATACCTGCTTGAGGATACGTCTATGTCGCGTTCCATCGAAGAACTTGTTGAAGCTGTTCAATTCCATGAGGCGGAACTTAATCGGACAGCGGTGGAAGCCGATCGACTGGGTTGCGCTCCGGAATCGTTGGTTAACATCATGCGGACGATTAAGGTGCCCATGGTCAAGGCTCCGGCCGAGGCAGGTGGCGACAATTTGACCCTATCCGAACAGGTGGAATTTTTCGCAGCACTTTCGTACGCGAATGCGACGGCCGGTTGGACAGGGTTTAATCACGCGGGAGCAGCGAGTATTGCTGCAGCGAAATTACCTGCGAAGGGTTTTGTGGAAGTCTTTAGCGACGATGCTGTTCCTTTTTTTGCCGGTGTTGCTGCACCGACCGGACAATATAAAACGACCGATGAAGGCGTCGTGGTCAGCGGAAAATGGAAATATGCGAGCGGTTGTACCCATGCCGAGTGGGCCATGTTAACGACGATCGAAATAGATGGAGGTGGCGGTATTTGTTCGGTCGTGGTTCCGCGATCCGAGTTCGACGTCACGGGTGAATGGAATGTCATGGCGCTGAAAGGTACCGGAAGTCTGGATATTGAGTGTGATGACGTATTCGTTCCTTTTCATCGCATCATTGAACCCCGGAGCGATCCTAAACGTGGAGGACCCGAATATTCGATTCCTTATCCAGCGTACGTTGCTGGAGAGAATTTAGGCTTTACGCTCGGTGTCACGGAACGTTTCTTCGACGAGGCAATCCACTACGCGCGATCGAAATCACGTGGATTCGGTTCGTTGTTGGCGCGAAGAGGCGCATTCGAATACGAGATCGGTAAAGCGCGAATGCAAATTGCGTCGGTACGTGCGTTGGGCATCGATACCATGGCGAAAGCATGGAACCAATGCCAGTCCTCGGGCGCTATTGAGAGCCAAGGTATCGGCGAGATGATGGCTTGTGTGGCGTACGGAAGTGAACTTTGTGCCGAGGTGGTGTCGCACCTATTTCATTTCCTGGGTGCGTCGGCGATGTTCGAGGGCGGTGTTCTTGAGCGCTGTTTTCGCGATGTACACGGGTCGGTCCAACACTTGGTCGCGAGCAACGAGGCATACGATCGGCTTGGTACGGACATCTTGAGTTAGTCGCGTGAACTAACTTGTGCAATCCGAAATCTGCGTATCCAGTCTACAGAGTGGTTAGCGTAAACGCTGCGGTGGAAAACATTGTCGCACCGAGTAGAACGCCGTAAACCGCAGTCAGGACAGTGAACTTAATCGATGTTTTAAACCAGGACTGACCGTAATACCGCAGCAAAGACAGGTAGTGGTATCCAAAATATGCAATGACCAAACCGCTTTGTAACCAAGCTAAAGCAGCGGTCGGACTGTTTCCTTGTCTGCCAACGAACGCGATACAGGCCAAGGCGGTGAAGACAATGAAACCGACACTATGCAAGTGCATCGCGAAAACTAAATGTTCGATGTAGTAACGGCGGTTAACACCGAGGTAGAAAAGCTTCAGTACCAGCGCGTACAGCGGGAGGAAGACGAAAATTGCGATGGCGACGTTGTCGATCAACACGTCAAACGTTCTTTTCGGTGAGACCAACGCATCGACGACCAAAGGCAATAGAGCGCGTGAGACGTCCGAGTCGTTTAATTCGTCATCGGATTCGATGAGAATGGCCCACTGTAAAAGAACGAGTCGCCCGAAACTGCCTTTCCGTGCCTCAATCAAGGCAACTTTCGCTCGATACTCGGAATCAAGATAGTGGTTGAGAGGGCGGGTGTCGGTTTGGGCCGTCACGTCGGGAAGGTCCGTGTCGATAGCCCGTGCCGATTCGGCACGCGATCCTGCGTCCAAGGCGAAGACAAAGAAGAAAAGTAAGCTAGTAAACAAATACAACCGCACGGCTGGGACGTATCGCGCGCGACGATTCAAGCTGAATTCCCGAGAAAGCTCCCCGGGTTTTAGGAGCAACAACTTTAGCGTATTCGCGAATCGCCCGTCGAAATGAAAACTTTCTTCGAGCACGTTGGCGAAAATAGACGGAAATGCTCGACGGTAATCGCGGGCATCTTGGCCACACTGTGTGCAATACGGTCCGACCTTCTCAGTGAAGCAATTCGGACAGACAGGGTTGGGTTCTATCGTTGTTTCCTCGCGCGTTACCTTGTCTGCAGGCGCATGATACGCGGTCGCTGAACTAGATACGGATTTCTAGGTGGCGGCGTTAACGCTGAATCAATTTGTTGCTGGGTTCTTCCGATAGAGATCTCGGACATAGGGTTTTGCCTTGCCCGCGTACGTTGGGTGTAGGGCTTTAATTCGGGTAGCTGTTGCTATGGGCCAGTCGGCGGGTATTTTCTGGATCTTCTTCACCATTTGTGCTTTGACCCGGTCGGGTAGCGAGGCGTAGTCCGGCTGAAACCATAACGTGATGACCGTCCTCCATTCCGAGGATTTGTTGGCGTGGGCAGCGTGCAGCAGGCGCGCGTCCCCGATTACGACGTCACCCGCTCGGACGGGAACATCCACTTCATCCGGCCTCATTGAAAAGGCGAGTTGGTCGAGTTCCTCGGCGCGAGAAAGCATTCCCGAATGTGGATTACCGATGTGTTCGTGCAGCACGTTATGGTGCCGATGTGAACCAGGAATGACGCGCAAACATCCGTTGGTAACGGATGTATTCGAGAGGTAATACATCAAGAATACTTGTTGTGGCGACGTGTCGTAGGCGCCGGGGTCCTGCCATGCGAACCAGTCGTAGTGCCAGAACAACGGGGGACTTTGGGGCGGCTTGCTGATGATATAGCCGTCAGTATAAGTGGGGCTCTCGAACCCCATCGAAGAAAGTCGATCGAGCGCAGGCGACCATGAAATGAGATCGGCAAATAGTGGGTGTTCCATGGCGCTCCGCATATCACCCTGGGCACGATGTGTTGTGCTCGGTCCGATGGAATCGCTTTGTTGAAGGCGCGCGACGACGTCGCACAGTTGTGCCAGGAAAGGACGAGTAAGAACGTCTTCAAAGACGCAATACCCTTCGTTAATCAAGCGCGACGATTGAATCGTTTCCGCATTCATGAACGTAACCTGCTAGAAAGCAGTTGCGTCTTACGCGTTCGTACTTTCATAAAAGCTGAGCAGCACTACCACAATGAGGACGACGGCCACGGCGATCAGCCACTTATAGATTCGTGGCGACGATTCTTGAACAGGCGCGCTCGAAGGTATCGCCTGCGGACGTACGCTTCGATCCGGCGCGCGGTCTTCGGGCTCGTGCATTTCGGGTACTGGTTTGTCGACATCGCTTCTTTGATCGGCCGGTACCTTTGGGTCGTGAACTTTCGATCCAGCGCCGTACCAGTCAATTCGATCGTCACGATCGGTTTGTTTAGTGGAAGCCTTAAACCGAAACAGATAGAAGAACATAAATGCGGACGCGGCTCCGAGAACGCCGACTAAAATGGTGGACGCTGACACGGCTAGCGCGAACGAAGTTTAGCGAGGAGCCGGAGAATTTCCATGTAGAGCCATATGAGGGTCATCACCAGTGCCATTGCTCCGAACCACTCAATGTACTTGGGTGCACCTCGTTCCGCTCCTTGTTCGATGATGTCGAAGTCGAGGACAAGGTTCAGCGCGGCGATCGCAACGACCAGGAGACTGAACCCAATACCCATCCAACCGTTGTCGGTAAGGACAAAAAATACGTTGCCGGTCACCAACGTGTAGATAAGGTTGGCAAGGTACGTGAGTACAACGCCCATCGTGGCTGCAAACAGCATCAACAGGAAATTTCGATCAGGTTTGATGATGCCGGTTTTATAAGCTAGTAGCATCGACGCCGCGACGAAGAATGTGAGCGAAACAGCCTCGAGCACGATTCCTGGGAATTGTGCCTCGAACGTTTGCGAAATCAATCCGACCGCAAACCCCATGCCGAGGGCGTAGATGGGTGCTGTTTTGGGGGCGAGATGGGGTCTTGGTTTCAGGATCCATCCGACAAAGAAGAAATAGAACCCAAACGTTGCAATCGCGGCAATAAGGGCCGCCCCGATACCGAGCATCGTTATCAAGCCCATGACTGGTGTTTGGATGTTCCAGCTCAAACCCGCGGTTAACACCGTCATCGCGAGGAGCATGCTGGTCTTGTTGACCGCTCCTTGGAGCGTCATTTTTTCGTCACCAAAGGCCGCCGTCGAATCGAATGCATTGGACCGGATGAGTGGGTTTCCGGATCGCCCGAATGTATCTAAGGCGGCGTGTCTGGACATGGTTAACCCCGATCAGAAAGAAACAATTATATCGCACCGCGGACGAGCGAATTCGGCTTGTACACACCCGCGTAGCGTCTGACCCCAACCCGCACTTCGATGTAGCGCAATGTGACATCGGCGTCCAGATCGATAATATGTGTGTACATGTAGGAGTGGTTTTGGCACACGGTGACCCGTCGATCGTGGATGCCTACCTGAAATGGGAAGAGTGAGATGCGATACGGTATAAGAACGCTAGTCTTTATCGTTGCGTTAGGTTTGGCGTGGGCGTCGTGGTCGGCGGAAAGCGAGCTGTTTCCAAACATTCGAAAAGCGCGCAAGCAGGCACAGGAATCCGCCGCGTCTTCCGTAGTCGTGGATGAGGAAATGATCGTGACCGCGCCGAAGCCGAAAAGGGGGCATGTCCCACAGTTTGAATATCTCTTAGAGACGTATAAGGCACGGAGCAAAGGCTCACTTCTCTACCGGCAGGGGAAATTCGCGGAAGCGTTCCCATATCTACTAGTAGCCGCAAAGCGCGGATTTAAACTTGCGCAAGCCCGAGTTGGCTTTCTTTTTCAGCAAGGTCTCGGAACTGAACGCGATGGCGAGGCAGCCATTGCCTGGCTTGCGCTCAGTTCGACACCCGACACGCTACCCGAAATTAGGAATTACTTCCGCCAGCAATGGGCCAAGATTCCTCCCGAGTACTTGCCGTACCTCGAAGAGGTTATTGAAGAATACCGAGAAGCGTTTGGCGATCGCGAAAACCGAGTCGTGTGTGATATGTCGAGGAAGGCGGGTACCCACTTTGGAAAACTGACGTGTCGCTTTATGGATGAATCGTTCTATCAGGATTTCAGTGAAGCAATTAATTCTGATGAAGCGATTCCGCAAATTGGCGGCGGCGGTGCGAGTGGTTCCCAGTCGCAGGGAGGTGGATATCCCGGTAGTGGGGGTGCTGGACAATAGGGCGGTCTGCCGTGAAGTCGTTCGTTTGTTGACTAAGCCGAGCGCTGAACGTCCAAGGTCGGTTAAAGTGGTGCGTTATTAAAACCGGACGGGAGAAAACTAATCGCTACTACGCTTTACGACGTAAGTATAAAAACGTACACGCAGATCCTTGGGGCGGTGACTAAGTTCCTGGAGAAAGGAAGGGAACATTGCACCTCGAACGGTATTGATCTCGACGCTGTTGTTGAAACGAGCCTGTATCCGGACATGCTCCCGTTTCGATTTCAGATCGTCTCGGTGGCGCATCACTCGCTAGGCGCTATCGAAGGCGTGCAGGCCGGAGTCTTCGGCCCCCCATCAATGCCGGCGGATCTTGACTACGAGGCGTTGCAGGCGATGGCCGGCGACGCACATGAAAAGATTCAAGCGTATACACCGGATGTTGTGAATGCACTGGAAGGAAGTGCCGTGGAGTTCAAGATCGGCGGACAAAGTATGCCTTTCATCGCGGAAGACTTTTTAATGTCATTTTCGCTACCTAATTTTTATTTCCATGCGACGACGGCTTACGACATCCTCCGCATGCAAGGCGTTCCGCTCGGTAAGCGCGACTTCTTGGGACAAATGCGACTTAACATGTAATGAAAGAAACGGGGTAAGAGGACAGACTCAAGCCTGTCCTCGCTTCGTTTCGAATCAATTCGTCCGATTAGATCTACTCATTTTATTGGATAGTAGACTCCCGTAATCGTCTCCTCGTGGAGGTCGAGTGTCCACTTGACGAAGTTCTGCGCCCCGTTCGAGACATTATCCAGGAAGAGGACGGTGACAAGGTGTCCGGCGCGCGACCAGTTGCCCATAAACGGAGAGCCCACCATGGAGCCGTCGTCGAGTAATGCGCGTCCTTGGCCACCCAAGACGCCCTGGTTTCTATTGCTATCTGAGCTCGTGAGTTCGAGCGTAACCCAGACTTTCCCGTAACCTTCGACGGGTCCACTCGCCGTGATGGTCGATCCGGTTTCGTGTGAAATGATCGACGTAACGCGCATGTCGACGGATGCCGAATCGCCCAAAATCTCGAACGCGAACCCCGAGGTCGTGGTCGCCAAGAGCACAAGTACGGACGCTAATTTCTTGAACATTGTCGTGGCCTTCCCTTCATCATTGTTGGAAGCGCCATGTTATGGTCGTGGCGGATATTTGTCATGATGCTAGTCCGATACTTATTGTGACTGGCGACGACGACCGAGTTGTACCGACCAAAGATAGCGTGAGGTTAGCTTGGGAAATCGATGCCTCGATACGGGTGATTGAAGCGTGTCGTCACTTACCGCAAGAAGAATGCTCCGGACGAATTCTTGCGAGTCGTCGACGAATTCTTGAGCACCATGTAGACAAAGTTTGACGTTTACGGAGAGGAAATTTGGGCATTGATGAATTGCTGGGAGGCATAGAATCAGGCTCGATCGAGACGATCGTTTGCGACACCGAAGCCGCATGGCGGGAGGCGTGGACGAAGCACGAGTTGGGCAAACTCGACTCGGTGCCCATGGCCGTCGCAGGGGGCGCGTTGGCGGATCGATTGGCCTGGGTATTTCATGCGGGCTACCAAGCAATGTTGCGAAGGGCCTTCCCGTTTTGTCCCACGGATGGTTGGGCGAGCTATTTGGTGGCGGAGGATCGCTCCGGAGAGTATCCGGCGGCGGTGTTGGAGAAAACGACCAAGGGAAAGCGCTTGTCGGGGTGTAAGAGTTGGGTTGCAGCATCGGAACATGTTGATCACATGGTGGTTCGTGCGATTTGCGAAGATCATAACGAATACGTCTTGGTTGAGCGTGAAGCCCAGGGGGTTGGTTTGTCGAGTCGTGAATCGCCCGGTTTTCTCCCTGAACTAAGCCAAGGGTTTGCGGTCTTTGAGAACGTCGTCGTTAGTGAAAAGAAAATGTTCTCTCGGGATCACTTGTCCAGCAATTTCTTAGGAGAGGAGCCGTACCACGTGTTGCTGGCGCTTTCCGCTTATATGGCTGCGCAAACGGGTGCGCATGGCGGTCCGTTGACCGCTGAGATCGTCGCCCCGATCCATCTAGCTCAGAAATTAGCTGAGAAAAAAGTCGAGGGGGATAAGTTTCTGCAGGGCGTGGCTCAACTCGACAAGGCGACCACTAGAGCGGCTCTTCAATTCGGACTATTTATCGAGCGTGAAAATAAGGAATTATTCCTCCTTTGGGAAAGGGATAAACGCCTGGTCAATATGTTCACACGCGGTTTGGAGAGAAGGGCGAAATAGGTTCGTGAATGCTGAAACGAGCGGTCGTTGGAGGCGACAGGATGACCACGAGGTCATTGCGACTTGGGTAATTGAGAGCCGAGAAATTGCCGACGGGGTCGAACCGGTCGTTCGTATAACCGTATATGCGAATACGTAGTTAGGTGCTATATGGTTCTGAACGTACGTAGAGCCTTCTGGCTTTTGTTGCTCCCGTTCGCACAAGTTCCTGATGCCGCGGCATTCGACGTCGACGATGACGGAACGACCGAGGCGCTCACCGATGGTCTATTGGTGTTGCGACATCAATTCGGATTTGTTGGCCAAACGTTGGTCGATGGAGCGCTCGGATCGGGCGCGTCGCGGACCGATCCAGCTGAAATCGCGATGTATCTCGCGGACCAGTCCGAAACCTTTGACATCGATGGCAACAATACCGTCGACGCGTTGACGGATGGGCTGCTGCTGCTGCGGTACTTGTTTGGGTTCTCGGGGGAAAGCTTGCGTGCGGGGGTGGTGGGTCAAGGAGCCACTCGCGCCAACTCGGATGCTCTTGGGGGATACATGGTTGAACACGTCTCCACATCGGATATCCCCGTTGATGGCGGACTGCCGGTAAAGTACGAAAAATTTGATTCGGGTGTGACCGTGACGCTTGAAGATGGCGTTGTCGTTGTTACGTCAAACGGAGTCCCAAACCACAAGAGTCCATACTTTATAACGTCGGATGAGCGTTACGAGGCGTATGACGGTAACAACCAGCAATTTAATCTCAATCCAAATCGAATTAACGAATTTGATATGGAATTTCGAGTGCCTGTTGTGCCTGCCGAAGATCCCAATCATGAACCGACACCGTTGGGACCAATCGGCGTAGCGGTTAATGGCGTGGCGATATACAACCAATACGCGGGGCCCAACAATCGCCCGCTAACATTCGAGATTGATAGCTTCGATCAGTACAACGGTCATCCGCAGCAAACGGGCATGTACCATTACCATATAGAGCCTCTTTGGATCACCGCAAACCGTGGGCGTGACGCATTTCTCGGCGTTCTTCTAGATGGCTTTTCAGTGTACGGGCCGGAAGATTTCGGCGCGGATGTCGAAGAAGACGCACTCGACGAATTTCATGGGCACGTCGGTATTACGATCGATTCCACCCAGGCAATCTATCATTACCACGTGACCGATAAGGACCCGTACATCAATGGGAGCGGGTTCTACGGAACGGCGGGGACGTTTGCTCAATGAGCTGGGTTTTACTGATGTTGGGCACGCTCTTTGGGATCGATGCTGAAGACCCTCATCTTGAACATGGTCTGCAACTCGCCTACTTCGATAAGCCGCTGACCGGTTTTCTGCGGGAGTCCAATCATGACGGATCCATCAGGCACCTGACTCGCTACGTGGATGGCGAGCGCGTTGCTGCGTATAAGTGGTATCCCGGCGGAGCGCGGGGGTTCGTGAAGATCTACCGAAACGGCAAGCGGCATGGAAAATACGTTGATTGGTGGCGGACCGGCGAGGTTAAACATTCGCGCGTTTTCGTTAATGGGATTCAACAAGGCGAGGTGATTGCTTCGTATCGCGACGGAACGCTTGAAAAGCGCTTCAATTACGCCGACGGGAAGCAACGAGGTCGGCAACAATTGTGGAATTCAGACGGTAGCGTTCGTGCAAATTTCGTCATGACCGCAACCAGGCGTTATGGACTCATCGGTGAAAAGGTCTGTAACGGTGGGCCATCCGATCGGACCGAGTTATGAAGAGAGCATTTTTTGTACTGTTAGTGTTGTTATCAGGATGTTCGAATAACAACGAGATAGGGCAAGGGTTGCCTTTCTACAGTGAAGATTTAGTGGCGCATTGGTCGGAATCGGATCCGCTCAGGCTCCCGGAATTCCTACTCCAAAATCAACAAGGAAAACGAATTACCAATGCGGATTTGAGCAGGCGCGTCACCCTCGTTAATTTCTTTTTTACGGAATGTCAGGGTATCTGTCCGACCCTCACCGCAAATCTCGCCAAAGTGAGATCGGGTGTCGCCGATACGAAACGTTTTTTGATTATTTCGCACTCGATTGCCCCGACAACGGATACGCCAAGAAAATTGATTCAGTTTGCGTTAGATCGAGATCTCCCACTTGAGGGGTGGGAATTGGTTACGGGGCCGATCTCCGTAATTCGACGTCTTGCCGAGAGCTACGGAGTCGATTTGAATCGAGGAGTAAGCCCTGGAGCACTGCACACGGAACATGTTTTGTTACTGGATGAGTCGTTGCGCATTCGAGGTATTTACAACGGAACCCTTAGAACTGAAGTTCGACACATCGTGAGCGATGTCACCAAGCTGCTAGAGCATACGGCCGACCACGAGAATCACGCCGTGGCGAGTGGTACTTCGGCCACGTCCGTCGCAGGTAGAGTTGGATCAGGTTCCTGATTCCGTCGGTCCGACCAATTTGCCGGATGCTCCGACTGCTCGACGTCTTGTCGACCACGGGGAGTTTGCTTTTATCGTTCATCGGGGTGCTTCTTTGTTTGATGGGGTTTTTCGTGTTGGAACGTCGGCTCGGCGTTTCGATTCTTGACGTGCTCCCGAATTATGACCTGGTGCTGGTCGAGGAGCGCATGCTCGACTACGGACCCGAAGGGCGAAGTCTGTATGCGTGGAGCGCGCTAACTTTGGACGTGCTCTTCCCGTGTTGCTATATCAGCCTTGCTGCGGGATTTACGATGCGTCTTGCCGGAGATCGCTCCCTGCGGTTCCTCGCGTTAACGCCGTTTATTGCGGGACTAATTGATATTGCGGAAAACGTTCAGATTTGGAATATGCTGTTGAGCTTTCCGCAACTATCGGGCGAACAGGTGGCTCTCGCGAGCGCGACGACGTCGCTAAAACATGGTCTCGTTGCGGTAATGATTTTAGGGATGCTGATTGTCGGTCTAGACTTCTGTCGAAACCGATTGAACTGAGAAGGTTCGTATCTTAATAAATTGTTATATAACAGTAGATTAATAACTTATGTTAACACCGTATCGAGTACTTGATCTGACTGCTGGCGCAGACATGTTTTGCGGGTATCTGCTTGCCCATCTAGGCGCGGAAGTCATATCCATTCACTCCCCGGAGGAACCGTCTAACCGCCCTGTAAATCCGACACTCGCTGGTTCCAATCGCAGTCTGTGGTGGGAAGCGTACGCGAGAGGGCGAACGCACGTTGATATAGAGGTTCGGCGTGACCGGGGGGCGTTTCACGAATTGGTGCAGGGAGCCGACTTTGTCGTTCATGGCTTTACCGAACGTGTTGCGGCCGAGAACGGGTTAGCGTACGAGGTTCTCAACGACCTAAACCCGAGCGTTATCGTGGTCGCGATTACGGCATTTGGGGGAAGTGGTCCGAAAGCCGAATGGCCTGCGACAGATTTGACGGTGTGGGCTTCCAGTGGCGCTCATATTCTGGCGGGCGATGCCGACCGGGCGCCGGTGCGCACGTCGGTACCCCAGGCCTTCTTCCATGCGGGCGCTGATGCGGCTGGTGCTGCTCTAATCGCTCTTTACGAACGCCATCGGAGCGGTGTCGGTCAGCACGTGGACGTATCGGCACAGCAGTCGTCGGCGCAGGCCGCTTTGTCAGCAATTCTCGCGACGCCCAATGGCGGTGGAATGACTATCAATCGGGCCGCAGGCGGCCTGGCCGGCCTATTTCCGATTCGGCTTACTTGGCCCTGCAGAGATGGGTATGTCGCCATCACTTTTCTTTTTGGCCCGGCGTTCACGGAGCCAAATAAGCGCCTCCTTAACTGGCTTTTCGAAAACGGAGCGTGTACTGCCGATGATGTTGAGTTGGACTGGGGTTTGGAGATCGCGGCGATGAACACCGAAGGAAAATCACCGGAACCGTACTTTGCCCTGTGTAAAAAGATTGAGCAGTTCACTATGGAGCGAACCCAGTCGGAGCTTTTTGAGGAAGGATTACAACGAGGCATCTATATTGCGCCAACCTTTGACGTTGACGGGCTGATGCAAGAAGCGCACTTCAAGGCACGGAATTTCTGGCACTCGATTGAGGTGAGCGGGCAGGGCGCCCTTGTTCCGGGAGCTTTCGCCAAGTTCTCAGACACCCCGCTCAAGTTACCGGGCGCCGCCACGACCCCCGTGCCACCGGTGCAGGTGAAACAGCGGAATAGCCGCCAACCGACATCTGAGTCTGGGCAGAACACAGATGCACCGCTAACTGGACTTAAAGTCCTAGATTTTATGTGGGTCATCGCCGGCCCGTTCTTCACGCGGGTATTGGCCGATTACGGCGCGACCGTAATCAAGGTCGAGTCGAGCACGAAACTTGAACCGGCTCGTGGTTCACCCACGTTCAAGAACGGCGAACCGGGTCTTGAGTCGGGCGTTCCCTTCGCGAATTTCAACGCGGGGAAGCTTGGAATTACCGTTGATCCTTCGAACCCCGCAGGGCGAGAGGTGATTCTCGACCTGGTCCGCTGGGCAGACGTCGTGACCGAATCGTTCTCTCCCAAAGCGATGAAAGCTTGGAACCTTGATTATGAGGCGCTGCGCGAAGTGAACCCGGACATCATCATGGTCTCCAGTTGCCTCATGGGACAAACGGGGCCGCGGGCGCAAGTTCCGGGATACGGAAATATGGCCGCGGCGATTACTGGTTTCTATGATCTGACGGGATGGTCGGACCGATCGCCGGCGGGTCCATTCCTCGCTTACACGGACGGCGTCTCGCCTCGATTCATGTTGGCGTCGCTGTTGGCAGCTTTGGACCATCGTCGACGCACGGGACGGGGCCAACACATTGATCTGTCCCAAGCCGAGGCAGCCCTCCACTTATTAGTTCCCGCGATTCTCGATTATCAGTTGAATGATCACCTGTGGCACCGTGATGGGAATCGCGATCGTGATTTATGCCCACATGGCGTTTATCCCACGCGCGGTGTCGATCGTTGGATCGCGATTGCCTGTCAATCGGATCGAGCATGGGTTGCGTTTCAAACTGTGTTGGGTTGGGTCGAGGATGAGTCTTTGGCAACGGTGGACGCGCGGCGTTTGCGTCAGGATGAACTTGACCGGCGTATTGGGGAATGGACCGTCACACAAGACGAGCGATCAATCGAGGCCACTCTCGTCGACGCCGGAGTTGCGGCACATGTCGTCCAAAATTCGCCTGAGTGTTGGTCCGATCCTCAACTTACGCATCGCCATCACTTTGTCCGTGCCGATCACGCTTCATTGGGAGAGCTCGTGGTCGAGGGATCTCGCTTCAAACTGTCCCGGACCCCAGCTGACCTCCACCGGGCCGGTCCAGAGCTTGGTGAACACAACGTCCATGTGTTGGAGACGGTACTTGGCTACGGGCCAGATCAAATTGCCGATGTCTTCGCCTCTATGGCAATGGAGTAGGGCACGATACAAAACCCAAAGTTCGGATTTATTGGCGTCGGAATTGGCCGAGTGCGATGCAGTGATGAATTGCTAACCAGCGCCGTGCACCCTGTTTAGAACCTAGGATCGATTGGGCAGATTTGTCCGACAACGGCCTCGATGGCTTCGGCACCGGACAGTGCGAGGTCATCTCGCCATCGATCGGCATAGACTTGCACCCCGGTCGGAAGACCGTCCGTGACGCCTATCGGTATAGCCGCGCTCGGTAGACCCAACACGTTGGCAGGTGAAATGAAACGTAAAAGATCGATAGCCAGTTCCAAGCCGACGACTCCATTTATATCCGCGTCGTGCTCGAATTGTGGGCCGGTCCAAGTAGGACCCACCATGATCGGATTAGCCGTGAAGAATTCGGACCAGAGCCTGCTAAGCCGGTTTCTTTCGGCGTGAATATTAGCCAGCCCGACGGCGTCGGGATCGTTCCGCTCGCACAGTAGTCGTAAGAATTCGAGCGGTGCATCGGTCATCACCGCGGACATATCCCCCAATAGCGGTTTAAAGTCGGCGGATAGGTGGTGCATCCATACTTCGTGGACGTGCGCGAGTTCGGGGGGTTGAATCTCGACCGTTTCCCATCCCATCTCCTCCAGCGCGGTTGCCGCTTGAAGCAACGCGTCTCGGGTCGATTCTGGTAGCTTCACGCCGGGTATGTCGGTGACAATTGCCGCCCTTTTCTTGACGTTGGGTCCATACAGCGGCGCGTCCGTCGACTGGGGATCTCTTGAATCTCGGCCGCTTAGCGTCTCGTACGCGAGCCGTAAGTCTTTGACATGGCGCGCTATAGGTCCTTCAGTCAGTAAGAGTTGGGCGGCCAGACGAGAGTCCTCTGGCGGGATCGATGATGCGTGTGGAATCCTGCCAGCTGATGGTTTCAGGGACGCCACNCCACAACAAAACGCGGGATTTCGAACGGAGCCGCCGATATCGTTACCGAGCCCGAGAGGGCTCATGCCGGAAGCCAATGCCGAAGCCTCACCGCCGCTTGAACCACCCGGGGTNCGATCCGCGTTCCAAGGATTGAGCGTTCTTCCGTGCAGAGGATTGTCGGTGGTGATTCTCATCCCCAGCTCCGGCAAGTTGGTTCGGCCAAGCGGAATCGCACCGGCGGCTTTCATGCGAGCGACCACGGGAGCGTCCAATAAAGGCATCGAGTCGGCGAGGGCCGGTACCCCTCTCGTCGTTGCCGAATCGAGACAGTCAATGTTCTCTTTGATGGTGAACGGAACACCGTGTAGGGGTCCAGTCGGTTCTCGCCGATCCGCCTCCGCTGCGGCAACCATCGCCGAGTCGGCTAGAACGACGGTGATAGCATTTAACCTACCATTCACCGCTTCGATCCTGCCGAGATGGCTTTCCATAACTTCCTGGCAAGACGTTTGCNTAGTCCTGATTAAGCCTGCGAGCGTGGTCGCTGATCGNCGCCAAAGATCNTCTGCCATGTCGATATCTTACTAAGAGATCGCCAAAGATTTGTTCNAATNTGCTTTTGAAATTGGTTCGTGCCGATGCCATGNGTTTGAATAACTATATCCAGACATCGTTCACCGCTGTTTGTTNGCTGTCGACATCCCCGGTATTTACTACGCCTCTTGGTTCGACGAGNAGGACTTTACATTCCTCTGCTGCAAACGGGCGATGGAATTCACCTCGTGGGACTACCAACATTTCACCCTGATTTAAATTAACCGTGGTGTCGCTGAGTTCGATACTCATGCTTCCCTCGATCACGATAAAGACTTCGTCGGTATCTTTATGGTCGTGCCGAATGAACGACCCTTTGAGTTTGACGAGTTTGAATTGGTAGTCATTCATCTCGGCGACGACTTTGGGCGACCAGTGTTCAGAGAATAGATCAAACTTAGATAATAAATTGATGGGTTCTTTCATAGGTTCACCGTTCCATCTGATTGCGGGTAACGCGGTTATCGGAGTAGCCAATCCAGAGATATTTAGGTGCTTGTTGAGACACCGTTCGTACGAAAAAATCGGGATCGTCGCGAGTGACCTCTGTCACCCATCGCCGGTNGTTCTCCAACAACACTTGAATTTGGTGATTTTGGAACATCGTTGAAACCAACATGCGGCTATGCAAATTAGGTTGCGGACGGACTCAGGGCGGCTTTCGAATCGCCCAAAAACTGGAAGTGTGTGACCTCGCAGCGTGNATTGGTTCGCAATACCGGGCCCCATGTCCCTGTGCCTGGCGACACGTATAGACGCAGACCGTCCACGTCGAACGACCCGTGCATGCGGGGGTGAATTCGCTTGACGAGGTAATTGAANGGAAATATCTGACCTTGATGCGTATGACCTGACACCATGAGTTGTATACCCCAATCTGCTGCGTCGTCTGCNCCTTCCGGTCGATGGTAAAGAAGAACTCGGTATCGATTGTTTTGCTTCGATAGGTTACTCAGACCTTTTTTTACGGTGTCCCTTGCTTCGGCGTCGTCGAGGCCGATGAATTGAAACGGATCGGCGTCCACGGNTTCGTTTCGTAACACGATGACGTTGTGGGCTTTTAAATGCTGGACTATGCGTTCGGTGTCCGCGTAACGCTCGTGGTTGCCGAGAATGAAATAGACGGTCGCGTTGAGCTCGGCCAACGGTTNTAAATCGTCTTCGCCGACATCGTCGTCGACAAGATCACCAGTGATTAATACTGCGTCCATTTGCAATTCATTGATGCGTTTAACGATCCGGCGCAAGAACNTAGGGCTACGTGATCCGATATGCACGTCGGAGATTTGTACCAGTGACTTNCCTTCTAAACTCGTACCGGCAAAGAGGGGGATACAGCGCACCTTTAACAGCTGCGCATTGATCAGTCCCCAACCACCTAGTATTAAGATGGCGGTAAGCCCGATGAGTCCGACGTCTGTATCGCTGANTGGCGAAANCAGACGAACNAGCTCTAGCACGATGACTACGGTAAAGAGCTGGAAGCATAGGCCCATCCACGTCATGGATATGACGGCGAGTCGTCGAGTAAAGGCTCCGGGNAATGTTGACGAGATAATGCGGGTTGCCGGNGGCAAGACGAGAAGAGCNAATAACTCAAACGTTCCGGGTTGCCAGNCTGGAATGAGCCAGTCAATCAGACGAATCAGTGGATAAATCAGCAGGCCGAAGTAAAACGCCGAAGCAAGAATGGTCGTCCGGATGCGACGTCGTAGCGTACGAAGNTTCAAGCGGAGGGTTGCCGGGAAAATGAAAGGTCGAATGATCCAAGCATGTCTATTCCAAACATCACTTTTTGCGGGCTCTTCGTTTTGCGGCCCGTTCGAGCTTGAAGGTCTTGAGGNCAAGTCTNGGTAGACCGAGCGGNTTCTTGAGGAGCTTGCGAAGGATCAATCGCCGCATGTGGGGTGCACCCGAGAATTTACTTTCGCGCTGGCCGTGGCCTGTGTGTATCGCCAAGGCCGGTACGTCAATCACGTCAAGGTTGACGCGCAGCGANAGTGTTTCGGTTTGGGNTGGGAGACAGACCGAGTCATCGCANGCTTGGTAGCGAAGCACCACGTCGATGATTGCTGTGTCNTGATCGAGGGGGCGCGTTTCACTTGCCAGTGAACCGACCGCGTAAAAGGGGACGACGACGTCGACTTCACCACTCCATGTCCGAAGCTCAATGTTGGTGCTTTTCAGAATGAGCGCTTCTGAGGGCGGAAAGATAGGGTCTTCAAACACCAACCCTGCAGAGCCAGAAGCAGTGACCGTGGTGGGGACCATGTTGTTGGGTACGGGTTCACCGTAGATATGGATCCCCGNGGGCAATTCGAAGCGAGCAACAAGATGTCTAATGATTCCCTGGCGTATTGTGCCTCGGCCGCCACGGACAGATATTGAAACCGGGATTTCTGGATCTTTATTGCGGACGCTCGGCTCGTCGCCAGTCAATTGAATACCGCCCTCCGCCGCATCGAGTAGGTTTTCGGGACTGTCCCGCTTTTTGTANGTGTCGTGAAAAAACTTTGCGGTGACGACGCCTGCTTCGTCGGTAACGTAAGCTCCTGGAAATGGAATGCCCTCAAGAAAGGCATCCTCGCGACCGACCTGATCGTTGAGGATGCCGTAGCGTCGGATCACTTCAGAGTCGGTATCCGAAAGNAGTGGGTACGGGATCCCTTGCTTTTGACTGAACTCGCGGAGTATCTCTTGATCGTCATAAGAGATGGCATAGAGTTTGATGCCNGCCGACTGGAACTTTGGGTATGCGTCGCGAAGCTCGCCGAGCTGCGTCCAGCAAGGCGGTCACCAAACCGCCGATCGAAAAAAAACGACGANTGCTTTGCCGTTGGCGCGACTCTGGTGGAAATCGATGAGATCGCCGTACGCATTGGGGAGTTGGAAATTTGGGAGCTGCTCGCCAACCTCAGGCCCGGTTAAGTGGCCATGAGGTAGGCCTGCTCGTCCGGGATGCCCCAACGGTGCGGGAGCATCGAAACCGTGGTGATCGCGTTCTACTGTCACGTATCTTCCTTTTCTTCCGGTGCGTTAAACGACTGACGTTTTAAGTTTATCAATGTGTGTGGACGGGTTCTTGTGCCGGCGGGCCGAAGACAGGNACGAGATCGTCGGACGAGGGAGAAGTTCAGCGCAACGTTTACACCAATTCAAGCGGCATCGATCAATCAATGATTGCCTGTTGTACGGCATTGCCGAAATCGTATTGGGCCGGACTGTACGGTTGCTGGAGCATCAACACCGCCGCTAGTTCTTCGACTGGATCGGTCCATGATTGTGTCCCGAAGGCGCCACCCCAGCCAAATGCGCCTGCGCTGCGGCGACTGCCTGCGATGATGGGATCGATCACTACTGCAACTGTGTAGCCGTACCCCATGCCGTTTTGGTTGCGAGAGAAACTTCGGTACAAATCGCCAAGGTGATTGCTTCCCAACATTCTTACCGTTCTCGGGCTTAGTAATTGTCGCCCGAACAATTGGCCTCCGCCGACCAGCATTTGTTCAAATCTAAGGTAATCCTCAGCTGTACTGGAAAGTCCGCCCGATGCAGAAAAAAAAGTTGTCGGGGGTCGCCGCGACCAGTTGGATCGATTGCGAATCACGACTCGTCGTGACGTTTTATGGTCGGGAACATTAAAGTGGGTGTCTTGCATCCCTAACGGCTCGAATATTCGGTCGTGTACGAAGTGGTTGAACGCTGTACCCGAAACGATTTCAACAATTCGAGCCACTACGTTGAGACCGACGCCGGGGCTGTACGACCAGCGAGAACCCGGCTGAAAATCGAGAACGTACTGTGCGTACTTTGGGACTTCAGTAGCGAGTGTGGCGTTCGAGTCTCTTCTGGGACGCTTCGAAATCGCGCTTCCCAATCCGCCGCTGGCTAAACCGGAAGTGTGGGTCAACAGATCGTGTATCGTAATTTCTCGGTTTGCCGGGACTAATCGATGGGCCGGAGGGTCTCGTCGATTGACCCTGACCGGACTGATGTCTTGGTCCTGGGGCTCGTTTAAGACAGCGACTTGCATCGCTTTGAATTCAGGGATGTATTTTGAAACGGGATCGCGAGGCCGCAAAAGACCTTCTTCAACCAACATGAGCGTGGCCACACCAAGGATTGGTTTCGTCGAAGACGCCATCCGAAATATGGCGTCCGCTTCCATCGCCCGGTGACNGTCGACATCCATCAAACCGTNTGTCTCAAAATGGACGACTTTGCCGCGCCGAGCCACGGCGGTGACAGCACCCTGTATTCGTCCCGAGTCGATGTGTCGTTGCATCGCGGTGGAGATACGACGCAGACGTTGACTCGACATACCTACATCTTCAGGTCGAGCCGTTGGTAACGCCTGAGGGCGTTCTAACTGTATAACCGGCTTGGAANCNAGTAAGTCNTCTTGTTCGACGGCGGAAGCAGCAACGNNTCCCCCCANTCCAACGAGTAGCCAAANTTTGCTCATGGTCCCCACGCTCCAATCGATCGGTTGCNNACGATTCACAAACGTACGCNTGCGGGTACAAATTAATCAAACTGAAATGNATGCATGTTCGTGGCTTAATTAGGTGTTCCGGTCGGATAGATGCCTAGATCAGCTCGATGCCAATAGCGACACACGACAACGGCAGTTTCTGGTTTGATTCGCTTGAATCTTTGCCCGAACCCGAAAANCCATCTTCTTTGCCGAGAGCGACCGACGTGGCGATTATTGGAGCTGGTTTCACCGGTTTATGGACGGCGTACTATCTGAAGCAACGACGGCCTGATCTCTCCATCGCTATTTTTGAAGCGGTAACCGTTGGNTATGGTGCCAGCGGNAGAAATGGTGGGTGGTGCATGGGTTTCGCCATGGGGATTGAAGATCTGTTGGCGAGCCCGGAAACGCGACAGGTTGGAATTCAAGTTCTTCGGGCGATGCACGAAACTGTTGATGAGGTTGGTCGCGTTTGTCAGGCTGAGAACATTGATTGTCACTACCAAAAAGGCGGAACGCTCACNGTCGCGACACTACCGTTCCGTGCGAAAAGTATGCGGGACCGGGTTGAACGCTTNCACAGCATGGGTTTCTCCGAAGACGATTATCGCTGGTTGCCGACGAGTGAGGCGAAGAGGCACATCAACTGTGCGTCAAATCATGGGGCNAGCTACACCCCTCATTGCGCGGNCATACACCCGGCGAGGTTAGTTAAAGGGTTAGCCGAGAGAGTTCGAGGACTGGGCGTGGCAATTCACGAATTGACTCCNGTGACCAATTTCGAGCCNGGACGAATTNACACNGAAGTCGGATCNGTCGANGCGTCNATCGTNCTTCGTGCTACCGAGGGATATACCGATTCGNTAAGCAATCAAAAGCGCCGAGTTATGCCNNTCTATTCGATGATGGTTGCCACCGAACCGNTAGAGCGNGAGNTGTGGGAGGAAATTGGTTTAACNCAGCGGGAAACCTTTGGCGATACACGTCGAGTCGTTATTTATGGACAGAGAACGCTTGATAACCGCTTAGCATTTGGNGGTCGAGGTAGTTACTACTTTGGTTCTGAGCGTAAACCGCGGATATCGNCGGAGGACCCNATGTTGNATATCGTGGAACAGAANTTGCGCGATTTCTTCCCGATTCTTCACGATGTCGAAATTACGCACCGATGGGGCGGATTGATGGGTGTAGCGAGACACTGGCGACCGAGTGTCTTATTTGATCGCGAAACGGGACTTGGGAGTGCCGGTGGTTATGTGGGGGAAGGTGTNGCAGCAAGCAATCTGGCGGGTCGTACTCTTTCGGACCTGGTGACCGGAGAGAAATCGGATCTCNNACGACTTCCATGGGTGGNTGANCAGGCGNAGNGTTGGGAACGCGAACCGCTACGCTGGGNCGGAGCCAAGGCNATCCAGTTCNTCGGGGATCGCGCGGATCGAAAAGAACGAAATTCNAATACACCCTCCGCTTTCTGGGGTGGATTATTTGATCGTTTGTTTGGCTAANGTGGGCTCGTCGGACGGTCTNCGTATGTCCCNCAAGTTGTTACTCGATATGATGGGGGCGAGTTAATCTAAGTCCTTGTCCCTAGTGAGCAAAGCCAATTNGACGGAGNGTCATAGGTGAAGGTGACACGATTTTTTACAACCGAAGACGGTGGTTCGGCTTTTGATGAGCTGGATATTCCGGTGGTGATAAGTACTACCGATGCTTGGGCGAACGAGCTCCAATTTAGTGAAGCATTTGCTTCGCCNAACGTTCGGATCTTTGAAGCTCCAGTGGACGCATTCCAGGATTGGCATAACGCGCCGACCCGTCAACTGTGCATCATGCTTGAAGGCATTTGGGAGATCGGAACGACGGACGGGGACAAACGACGTTGGGGTCCGGGCGAAGTCTTTATGCCTGACACTGTTGCGGGTGAGGGGCATACAAGTAGGGTCGTGGAGGGNCCGGTGAGGATGGTCTTTGTACCNGTCCCCGCTGAGGTAGACATAGCTTCGTGGCATATGGATTGACGGGCTGCTCCCGGCAAGAAATCGGTTTGCNCGAACTAACGAATTTGTTCGGCGANATGGNGAGCCCTGTACCGAACATCAAGGGCTCCTTCTTCCTCACGGAAGCTGACTAGTTAAAGCGGTTCCTGATGTCTTCCCGACGCTCGCGGATTTTGTTGGCTTCCGAGACGACGAAGGCGCGAATCGCCTCTGCTTGGTCGTCGTCGAGTGTGCCTTCGAAGCCCGCCATACCTTTATCCAGACGACTCCCCTGGAGAACGATGTCGGTGTATTGGTCNTGCGTATCCCGAGTCATCGCGCGNAGATCTGGAACGGCGGTAGCGACGATGGATGTGACACCAATACCTCGATGACAGGTTGCGCAATGCGCATGATAGAGCGCGTCCCCCTGCTGAATTGTTTCCTCGGACGCCTCAANGGTCGGTTGTTCCGGGATTTGTAGCTCCCTTTGTTCAGTTGCCGCCATGANCTGATCACCGCCTAGCTTGAACACAAGTACGGAACCACGTAAATCGTAATTGTTGCCNCTAACGACGGTGGCAACGTATTGAACACCGTCAATCATGTAGTTGATCAAAGACGACGAGAAGCGACCGGATGTTTCATAGNTCCANATTGGCTCGCCGGTATCAGTATCCCNGGCCGTAAAACGGCCGTTCCCTTCNCCTTGAAACANNAGACCGGTCGTTGTGGCCAAGACTCCACCATTGAATGCGGCATCGAGCTGNTGNCGCCACTTGTGCTGACCAGTTAATGGATCGAACGCGGTTATGTAGCCTTTGGTCTCGGGGCGAGGGCCCGCTTTGGCCTCAAGNGCNCGTCGGTATTCGCCTTCCCCAATGCCGAGACTCAATCCCCTGGGCCGAATCTTGTATACCCCGGTTTTNACAAAAGCCTCGTCGAGCGANTAGAAATTCGGGTAGTCGTGATAATAGAAGTACATGATTCCACGTNCTTGGTCCCAGGATTGGGGTTCCCAATTATGGGCACCGGCGTTGGCGGGCAACATCCAATGACCGTTCTCTTCATAACGAGCTTCCGGGTTTTCAACGGGACGTCCTGTTTCCATGTCGACGTGGGTAGCCCAGTTGATTCCTTCGGTGTATGGGTGCGCACGTAGCAATGCTCCGTCGGTACGATCAATCACGTAAAAGAANCCGTTCTTCGGCGCTTGTAGCAACACCTTCCGTAACNCACCGTCGACTTCCATTTCGGTCANNGTCATATCCATGGCCGAACTGTAATCCCAGTTGTCGCCGGGCGTTGTTTGGTAGTACCAATTCATNCGNCCGGTTTCAACGTTCACNGAAACGATCGCNGTAAGAAANAGATCGTCGCCNCCACCTGGNGANCGAATAGCNCGTGGCCACGGCGCTCCGTTNCCNACACCNATNTAGAGGCTGTTCAATTCTTCGTCNTAGACNAGCGAATTCCANGCNGTTCCACCGCCTCCGAANTTCCACCACTCACCGCCCCATGTTTTCGCCGCTAGCTCCATTGCAGGGTGCTCGAAGGGTTTGCTCGGATCGCCCGGCACCAAGTAAAAACGCCAATCGAGTTCGCCCGTATCGGCATCGTAGGCGGTCACGTATCCTCGTCGTCGTCGGCTCTCCGAGCTACCTTGACCGATGTAGATCTTGCCGGCCGCNGCCCTNGGTGCACCGGTNATATTGAAGCGATCCAACGCCGATGGATGCCACGTGTCGACCTCCCAGACTTTCTCACCGGTGCTCGCGTTAATCGCGAATAGTCGGCCGTCGAACGTGGCGACGTAGACCCTTCCCTTGTAGACGGCGACACCCCGATTTGTCGGTAGGTCGAACGCGTANTGAATATAGCCTCGGTCCGTCTGCGGATCGAAGGTCCAAATTTCTTTCCCCGATGTCGCGTCGATGGCGTAGACCACACTTAAACCGTTGGTGACGTACATCACACCGTCAACCACNAAGGGNGTNGCTTGCATCCGTTCCATCGAGCCGATGGCCTTTGTCCAAGCGAGCCCCANGTNAGAGANATTGTCCTTATCGATTTGTGTGAGCATNGAAAATCGNTGCTCTTTGTATGTTTGACCGTAGGCTAGCCAGCTNCCTGGTTCGTTCGTGGNAGCNGCGATGANTCGNGCGTCGTCAACGTTACCGACCGACGACGTGGCTATAGGTTCCGGTGTTTGTTCGNNCNGTTCTNTTGTCGAAGATGACTCGTCGGCGCAACTCGANAGGAAANNTATTANTACTCCAGCGATNANGNTGCGAGAAAGTGGATCANAGATCTTNGGCATCATGNCCNNTTTTGGCGTTCCGATTCGNTCGATGTAATTGTCGAGAACAATATCAGAATACTTATTTGCGCNAAGAAGAGGCGAGGTTGNCAGGGGAGATNGTTCGGACGTNGTTCTAGAAACNTTCAACTTCGTCGGAANCACTTGGCGATGNTTNCTTGNCTAAANCCCNCANCCTNGCGATGACTTCGACTATATTGTCGGNCTAGACNCTTGGGTAAAACAATCGGNTCGANGTGAAAGTCNTAGTNAAAGTGGCCTTGTGGGTGCTTGGAATCATCGGCGTGNTGGNGNTCNCGTTAGTAGCTCTCGTGTGGTGGTGGCTTCGTCCCCTNGACCATACGGTGCCCCATGGCGATGAATGTCTTGATCAACCGCAGGGTGNGTACGAACGGTGTTGGGATATTCTGGTGCCTGACGGTGTTGGAAAGGAGGTTCCGCTGCTTCTCGATCTTCACGGGTACAGCGGCAATAAGACGCAACAGCGGGGCTTATCAGACTTCGAAGAAATTGCGCTGCGGGAAGGATTCATTGTCGCTTGGCCTCAAGGTATCCAAAGAAGTTGGAACGCGGGTGGTGTCCAATGGTTATCGGCGAATGAGGCTCCCGAGGTGCCTGGCCAAGGCTGCTGCGGTACGGCAATTTTCGAAGAAATCGACGACGTTGCGTTTATACGCGATATGGTTGCACAACTAATGCGCCAATATTCGATTGACCCCGTGCGCGTTTATGTCTCGGGACTTTCTAACGGTTGTGCGATGGCGCAGAGGTTGGCGGCGGAAGCAAGTGACGTTTTTGCGGGTGCCGCCTGCATGTCGATGTATTTATTGAGCGACGTGCCGGCGACCTATACACCGACGCCCGTTATGGAAATACACGGTACTGCTGACAGGGTCGTGGATTACTACGAAGGCAAATGGAATGGAGCAATGAAAAACTTCGAGAATTGGAGAATTCGTAACGGGTGTTCGGGAGAGGGTGAAGTGGTTTGGCGGGAAGGTCGCCACGAACTTATGAGGGCGTCCGGGTGTACTAATGGCGCCGATGTCGCACTACTTAGCGTGTTCGAAGCAGGTCATCTACCGTACAAGGGTAGATCGCTCGACTTGAACACAAGCGAGATAGCGTGGACTTTCCTTAAGGAAACAGCGCTTAGATAACTTGCTTAGTCGCGCCGACTGATTTCACAGTCCACTTCAAGCGCCGCGTTGGGAGAACAGCGTCCGTCTGTACACTCGACGGGCACACGATAAGGATGGCATATCGTTTCGTCGGGAAAATAGACCTCGGATCTGTCGTACTGGTTCGGCGTCGCACAGCCGCTGCAGAGGAAAATGAAATATCCCCAAAGCCAACGGCTGTGACCACTTCGCTTCAAGCCGCCAATGTCCCATTTGGATTTTCTGAGCCAGCGTGGGGGTCTCTCGTACTCCCTATTGCACTGAACGATCTTCGCCTCATGTCTTGAAGTCTTATTGAGCCCCGCAATACGTATAACGACTATGGTAACCGTTGATCGTGGGAGAATGCAGAGAACGAAGGTCCTGAGATGAGATCGAGTGTGTGGAGGGAAGTGAAAGGTCGCTATCTAGTATGATGAGTTGATGATCATCTGTTACTGCTTTCAAGTAACGAAGGAAGAAATCGAGTCTCGCATCGCGAACGGAGAAACCCTTGCAGGTATTCGTGCGACGACTGGTTTGGGATACGGATGTGGTGGTTGCGCGTCGCTAGCCGAACGTGCCTGGGGTGTAGAGTCGGCGTCTGAAGCCGCAAACGGTTCGAGCCCACGGGCTGTCGGGGTCAAGATTTTTCCGTAGAACGGAGTCCCGGGGGNAGTNGGCCACGGAGGAGATTAGAGCAATCGTATTGTTCTTGCGATAGTTCTAATTNGGCGCCGGTGGNTNCGAGAACGCGAAAAGTGGTTAACGATCCCCAGGTGCCATATAGAACCAAATCGGTTGCTTTTCACCGGCTTCCCGCATCGCAGATCGAGCTTCCAGCAAGAGCTTTCCGCCTTCAGTGCTATCGAAAAACCAGCGCGTCCCTGACCAAGCNGCGGGAATGTGATCGCTAAGTCCTATGGCGGCCATTTCGTAATAACCGCGAATGTCNTGTGCGACGCGGGCAGGGATGCCGGGTATACCGGCTTCTTTCCACGGGGTCCCATCCGCAACTCGAATCAAAGATAAGAGAGCGTCTTCGACACCGTCTACGCCAACGACTCGTCCGGTGGCNGCGTGNTTACCGAATTGTTGTACGGCGCGTTCGTACGCGGGGCGTAGACCACGAACTTCGTCGATGGCCGGATGTAAATCAGCATTACTACGCGGCGGCAACGGACAAGTGAGGAGCTCTGCTTCGTCGGTGACGGCTTCTTCAAACTCCTCCAAAACCGGCCCCTCGGCTTGAAGTAATCTAAACGCGTGTTCTAGTACTCGGTGTTGAAATGCCGGATCGCCGGGTTTTCCTAATGGGCGACCAAGGGGGAAATCGCACCAGAGTCCCCGAGGAGGAGCGNCTCGTTCGATTTGTTTTNTAATCGATCCGAGTGCGATGGTTGCAATGCCATGTGCTTCGAAGACGTGGGCCAGCGTACTCACGGTACGCGTACACAAGGGTCACACCGGGGTCAGTAGAACGACGTCGACACCTTGCTTCTTCAATAGAGTGGCGCCGGCNGGNCCACTATCCATTCGGATTGCAGTCAGATCGAACTGATTACCAGCGTACGACAGGTGCGATTCGGACACTTGCCCGATGGTTCCTTGAGACGCGAGTTCGTCGAGCCGATCCAAGGGAATAATCGTGTTGATGTCGCTTGCAAAACCAACGCTGTCGAAATTTGGACTCCAGTGGCCCGTCTGATAATCGCGTCTTTTTCCGTCTAATACGCGGAACCCGGTATCGTTGGGAGCGAAATCGTCTTGGTCGGCGTGATGTAGGGAGGCCGACGTGACGATCGCTACATTCGCCTCGCTGAGTTTGGGCGGAGTCGTGAAAGCGACGGTCTCGAAGACAGGAGCCTCGACGTCCTCTGCCATCTCCTTTACCTGCCTGTCTGCCATCTGGTGTCTCCTGAGGTAATTAACGAGTTGAAATGTTTATTCGAGCCGTCGCCATTAGTTTCGTACGTGGCACTTGATACCAGTTAGCTAAATCGGTTGGCTGACACTGTACGTATTCGGTTTGAGTTTTTTCGCTGCTTCACGTGTTAACTCGCCCACGGGATTGAACACACCCTTCTCGAGCTCTTGTCGAACTTTCAGGGCGTTTTTGCTCAGTCCCATTCGACGCAACAGCTTATCGCTCGCGTTAGCGATGATGTCCGGGTTGACCATGAGCATCCAACTCTCTTGCTGACGAAGCCACGTTTTATTGTTGGCTTGAGTCATTACATAACGCCANTCGTCCGACCGGTTCGCTCCGGTACCGTGCAGGGTCCTTCCGTCAAAGAGCATCACGGTACCTGCCGGGGCCTCCAGATTGATGGCGGGGGGCAGCTTTCCAACCTCGCCACCACTTCCGGCGTCGGACAGAATACGGTGGGAGCTTGGAATTAATAGTGTGCCGCCATTCTGTTCGTTGACGTCCTGGAGTATGTACATGGTGTTGACTAATACAGGTGACTGCGGCGTTTGTAACGGCAGGATGGCCCCCTGGTCCTGGTGAAGTGTCTGCGGTTTGCAGCCCGGGTAGGAGATATTCCCAGCCATGCTGTAGCTATACCAACGCGTACCTAAAAACTCGTTCAGCAGTTGTTCGATGACACGGCCCCCTTGGATCCATTCTGGGTCGTGTTCAATGCACCGACGGAAACACTCACCTTTGTTGATGAGATACCAGACGATTTGGAAGAACGGAGTGAAGTGCGCGATTTTCGCGATGCGTTCAGCTTCGGCTTGTTCTTCTAGGCGAGCTCGAAGAACGACACGGGATTCCTCACCGATCGCGTCCTCGATTAGGCAAAAGCCCCAGTCGAAAAAGTCGTGTCTTAGTTGGTTCAGGTCCTTGGTCGGTGTTGGTAAATCGTAATTCTTCCAATAAGAATGCTTTCTGGGAACTGTCGTGTCGTAGAACTTACCTTCTCCCCAAACAAGCTCGTCAGCTTCTGCTGGACCTTGAAGCCATGGGTTGTTGGCGAGCATCGACTTGTATGGTTCCTGACATTCGAGAAATTCCTTGAACGGTAAAAAGGCGTCTTCAGAGGCGTTCTCGATCGCCTCTTGACTGAATTCGTCCGGAATAGGCATGACGGAACCCTAACCAGCGAGCGATGATTTGTTGTTCGACGAAGGGCGAAAATCACTTGCCCGATGATCCGCGAAGGTCGGAGCAAGTTCGGATTCCGGCTCGCCAGCAATTCGTGATGCCCGTAGTGTACGGGTGTGATTTCTATCGTATGGCCTTGCTCGATGCATGACGCATCGATTGTCCCAAACGACGATGTCGCCGACACACCAACTATGTTTATAGGTCCTAGGTGCTTGGCACGCACTCTCTAACAGATCGGATAATAATGTTTCCGACTCTTGCGAGCTCATTCCTGGAATTCCATAGGCGTGCCGTCCGGTATAGATGGATTTTCGTCCGGTCTCGGGGTGTGTCTTGACGATGGGTCGAAGTGGAGCGCCTTTGTCATGAAACCCGTACATGTGATCGGTGGTGTGAATGTACCCGGATCTCGATTGCGAGTAATACAGCGAATGATAAGCGGAGAGTCCCTCCAAGTTTTTCTGCGTGTCTTGATCGAGCTCATCCCACGCAGCTCGCATGTCCGCAAACTCGGTTTCACCGTTTTTCGGCGGTACGACCAGTGCCGCGAGCATGCCGGCTTTCGCAGCAAGGGGCATGTAGGTACTGTCCGTGTGCCAGCCCTCGTTTCCTTTCAAGAGACGGTAGCCTTCGTCTTCTGGATTGGTTAATTCGCCATTTGGTTTTTGATTCGATAATTGGACTGATGGACCCGGTTGTTGCGGATGCATCTTTTCCGGATTGCCGAAACGTAAAGCCAACTCGCCTTGTTCATCTTCGGTCAAGTGCTGGCCAGGGAAAATCAGAACGCCATATTCCAGGAAGGAGGCATGGATTGCCTCCCAAAGGTCATCCGTCACGCTCGCAAGGTCGACGTCGGTTATGACTGCGCCGAGTGTGGCATCTGTAGCTGTGACATTCATTGGCCACGTCCATCACTATTTAAGACGAAACATTTTACCCATTTCCATAGTCTTGCCGCGATCGTTGGTTTTGTGGATCAGTTTAGGTGTCTCGCACTCGATGCGTGGCAGGTCCGGTTGAGCGAGCACTAGCTTGGTTTTGAGTCATACAACCTTGGCACTTCGTTTTGACGACCGTCTAAGCCTGCAGTACTTTTAAGGGGGTCACTTGCAGTAATACCCAAAAGGGGGGCTCACAGGCGTCGGGAGGGGAGAGAGATACCTGTGAGCCCCGAACTGAATCTTCTTGTTGGTTAGTATCCGTTTCTAAACACTTTGACCGGAGAACTGGTCAATGGTTCCACACTGGTCGCGTCGAGAAGCATTGAAACCGTTTCGGGCGGATATTCGTTAGGGTCTCGCTCTGACAACTTGATCGTGTGCCGAGTTGGACGTCGTTTTCGTAAGGATATTTCGCTGCTTAATGGACGGACGCGACGTATCGGGCGATCTTGGTATGAAAAATGGAGAGCATTCGATGGCTGAAAATTCAAACCCGCGTTTTTTCGACCTTGTTGGTAACGTTCGCGCGATGCGTAGGTTAAAACCTGATCCGGTTCCAATGGAATTGATCTGGAAAGTCCTTGACGCTGGAGTGCAGGCCCCTTCTGG
>PBGU01000019.1 GCA_002719135.1 Gammaproteobacteria bacterium | reverse complement strand
GCCTTTTTTATCGGCCTCTTTTGCGCATTTTTACCGATCCCTACACAAATGCTCGCGGCCGCATCGATGGCACTGATCGGCCGATGCAACATCGCGCTTTCGGTTGCCGTCACATGGGTTACCAACCCGTTAACCATGGGACCTATGTTTTTCTTCGCCTATAAGCTGGGCGCCTGGTTGCTGGATACTCAAGTGACCATCTCGACCATCGAGCTTTCTTGGGCGTGGCTTTCCAACCAGATCGGCCAGATCTGGTGGCCATTGCTTGTCGGTTGTTTGATCTGCGGCTGGGTGTCGGGATTATCGGGAATGTTGGTTTCCCGAATACTCTGGAGGCTGCACGTCGTTCGACGCTGGAAACACCGCCTAGCAAGGCGCCAAAGTAAGATCGCTTTTTGATACTCCTAGCGCGAATGCAACTCCGGTGCCGGATTCGCTCTGGCCGCTAATAGAGTAGGACGAACTATCGCAGCCGTACACAAACCGAACGAAAGCAGCGCTATAGCAACAAGGTCTTTGCCTTTTGTTTCGGAGGGAACGGACGAAAAGTAGGTTCCCTCGATCATGTTCGAGCCCGTTGCCGATTCCAGTACTTTCACGACGACGTCAGCGTGTGACGCAATGGTTACGCCAAGAATGAGTCCAAGTGCGATTCCAACCAACGAAATGACCAGTCCCTGAACCAAAAATATCGAGACAATTACTGCCCGGCGCGCTCCCATGGTGCTCAGAATAGCAATATCTCCTCGCTTATCGTTCACCAACAAAGCCTGCCCAGACACCATATTGAACGCGGCTAGTCCGACAACCAGTGCTAATAACGCAAACATGATCCCTTTTTCGATCTCGATCGCGCGAAACAATTCACCGAACTGTTCAGCCCAGGTGCTTAGAGGAGCGTCGACGGGTGACGACCAGGAACCTATCGAGAGAGGGTCGGCCAAGGTCACCCGCCAACCCAATGTCCCAGCATTGGTAATTCCCAATTCTTCGATTCGGGCAATATCAATAATTGCTAACTGATAGTCTGGATCCGCCCCGACCGCGAACGTTGCAACGAGCTGAAACCGTTGTACTACTGGAACGATTCCCGATCCCGTTGATGTCGGAAAAACCAGGATGGTCGGATCGCCCAGCGCTAGTCCCATCAAACGCACAAGCGGTTCTCCCAGTGCAATACCAGCACCCTGTATCATCGGGAGCGAACCTGACACCATCGAATCTGCAATGAAACTGCCTCCATCCTTCGCATCAATTCCGTAGACCTTCACCGCCTGAGTTGCTCCGGGCAGGGATAGCATGGCTTCGCCCTGATACAGACGTTCAACGCCGATGACCCCCGGCGTTGCCAATACGGCTTCGCTATCCTCTTCAGTTAAGACACTCTTTTCGATAAAGACGTGCGGTACAACACCTAGAAGCCGTCCCTTAACTTCTTGGTCGAATCCATTCATAACACTCGTCACCACTGTGAGGATCGTTACTCCGAGTACGAGCCCCACCAACGAGACCCAATTAATTAACGCCGCATAGACGTTGTCGCGTCGGAAGAGATATCGAAGCGCAATCCACACGGAAGGTAATCGCTTAATTAGTAATCGGTTAGGCATTGAGCTTGCCGTCTTCCAAAACGAACGAGCGGTTCATTTTGTCCGCGATCGACGCATCATGTGTCACGACGATAAACGCTGTACCCGTCGCGGTACTCATTTCCGCTATCAGCTTCATCACTCGGGAAGCATTTTCGCGATCAAGATTACCGGTGGGCTCATCGGCCAACAGGATGTCGGGCTCAGTTGCCATCGCTCTCGCTACCGCGACACGTTGCCGTTCGCCACCCGAGAGTTGATGTGGTCGATGCCCGATACGCTCCGTCAGATCAACCGAGTCCAATAGGTTCTTCGCACGTTCCTCCGATTCGAGCGACGTACGACCCGAAACGATCAGGGGCATCGCCACGTTTTCGAGTGCGGAAAACTCGGGCAGTAGGTGATGAAATTGATATACGAAACCCATGTATTGATTGCGTATGGCGGCTCGACCATCACTTGAAGCAGAAGTCATGTTTTGACCGGCAACCCTTACCTCGCCGACGTCCGGATCGGCTAAGCCGGCAAGTATGTGCAGCAACGTGCTCTTGCCAGTTCCAGAGCGACCTACCACCGCGACCCTCTCACCCCTCCTAATATCTAAGTCAATGCCATCGAGAACCCGAAGTTCTCGTTCACCATCTACGAACCGTTTACGAAGATTTCGAGCTGACAAGACATTACTCATGTTGAAGTGCTTCCGCGGGACTCGACGAGCTCGCCCGCCACGCTGGATACAGAGTTGCCAACAGCGTGAGTAATCCCGCAATACCCGCGACATGCCATACGTCCGTCAACGCCATTGCGAACGGCAGCGTGTCAACCACGTATTCACTCATGAGTTTGACACCAAGGAGTGACTCAAGTGTCGGGAATCCGGCCTCGGCCAAAACGCCGAGAAAATAGCCTATACCAATTCCAGCAGCGACCCCAACCGCCGAAATTGCCAGACCTAAGATCACAAATGTTCCGATAAGCAAGGACCGGTTGCTTCCCATCGTCCGCAAGATGGCGATGTCGCTACGGCGCTCACTCACAATCATTACCAGCGTTGAAACAAGATTGATGGACGCGACGGCAACCAACAAGGATAGAAGAAGAAACATCATCCCTTTTTGAGCCCTAATCGCTCCGTAGAGCGGTCCGTACGTTTGGAACCAAGTGGATACAGCAAATTCGTCGCTCAGCGAAGCGAGTATTTCAAGCCCAACCTGGCGGGCTCGTAACGGATCATCAAGCCACACTTCGATCGAATGAACGCCTGGGCCTACTCGATACAACTTCGCGGCATCAAGTCGGTGAAGGAAGACGTAGCGCTGATCAAGCTGGGACCCGGTATCCAATATCCCTTGAACGCGAAACGATTTTTGCCGCGGGAACGCCCCAAGTGGGGTCACGGTGACATCGGGAACCACGACGGTTGCGGAACTACCGAGCTTCAAGCCCAAGTCTTTGGCAAGATTGTCCCCGACAATCATTCCATATTGGCCTGGGGTCAGAGCGATCAAGTCGGTGCCTCGTACGTATTGGTTTATCCGTGAGGCCCGACGATACTGATCGGGCTCGATTCCAGTAATCGTTATACCCCGAACTTTTTGACCCAAAGAAAGGAGGGCTTGTCCGTCGATCACGGCCGCGGAACCTGCCACATGGGGGATACCTCCTATCAGCTGGAGTAGTTCCGACGAAGTTGCGATCGATTCGCGCGCTCGGACCGACACGTGCGGGATGACACGTAAGATCCGATTCGTCAGTTCCCTTTCGAACCCAGCGACCACTCCCTGCACGAAAAGAAGGACCGAAACGGATAACGCAAGACCCGCCAATGCAACGAAAGTTACGAGAGAGAGATTGCCACGCGAGGATCCCGCATATCGCATGCCGATATTCACGGACAAAGGACGAAACATCGAAAAGTTCTTGGTGAAAGTCAGAGATTTGGTCCCCAAAAAGCCGAAAAAATCGGCCAACCACACCGCGTGTAACGCGCCAAACTATCCTCTCGAATACTTTTTATAACGATATATATCAATAAGTTAGATAAATTTATCTTAAACAGACCATCGTTCATAATATTCTCAAGGCTGTTCTACAAAACTCCAATCTAGATTCAAGATTTCCGACCGTATTGCTTGGGCATCACCTTCAGCCATACGCGTTAAACTAGCATGCTGAGTCATCTGGTAGTTCGTCGATGAACAGGTATCTCTTTCCCACCGTCGTTTTGGCCGCGTTAGTCGGATTTGTCTCAGCCTGGGCATTTCCAGTTACCCCGTGGCTACTGGAATTTGCTGCGTTATTCAAAGAACTGTTTTTATCCGTGCTTAAAATGATTGTCGCACCGCTGGTTTTTTTCTCGGTGTTGTCAGGAATAGTTCGTTTGGATGCAGCAAAACAACTCCGCCGAATTGGAACCCTGACAGTCGCCTATTACGTAATCACCACTGCGTTCGCCATTACCTTAGGCCTTACAGTCGTTTTTCTATTCCACCCCTGGACGAACGCGCCGCCACTTAGCGCCATCGAGACAGCGTCCACCCATGCCACCTTAATTGGGACGTCTGAAAATACGTTCGGTGCGTTAGTTCGTAACCTATTAGCGCAAATGTTCGTAAATCCTTTTGCCGCTCTTACGGAACTCAATATCCTTGGGATCGTGACCAACAGTATTGTCCTTGGATTGGCACTTCTGATGGTCCTTCCCAGCGATAGCGTAGTGAAACGATCGATCCATGAGATCACAAACGCAATCTACAAATTAGCGAGTTGGGCCGTGTGGGTGGTCCCAATCGGTATCGTCGGCATCGTCTATCAAATGACGACTAACACAAATTTGGTGTTAATCGGACAGCTCGCGGCATTTTCTGGTGTCGTGATCGGGACCACGCTGCTGCACATGGTCGTCATCCTGCCCTCCATCGCCTGGTTAGGTGGGCGCATACAACCAGCTACCCTAGCGAAGAAGACCTTACGACCTATCGTTGTTGCACTATCGAGCTCATCGAGTGCGGCGACGCTTCCCGTCAGTTTTCACGCCGCCAATGATCTCGGGGTTAGCTCGACCACGGCAAGTTTCGTGCTACCTCTTGGTTCGACCATCAACATGGACGGAACGGCGCTTTTTGAGGGCGTTGCAGCTATTTTTCTCGCGTACCTCTTCGGACTTGATCTAAATGCCACTGCCACCGTCACAGTGTTCCTTGTCGCCATGCTCGCGTCCATCGGCGCTCCTGGAATTCCGTCAGGATCGATGGCCGGCATGCAAATGGTGCTTCTTGCCGTCGGGATACCCTTGGAAGGGATACTGATACTACTTTTGGTTGAGCGTCCTCTCGACACCATTCGAACCTCAGCGAATGTGCTCGGGGACCTCGTCGGATGTGTCGTGATCGACCGACATGCAGACGTCACTTAGGTCGATGGTTCCACCCTAGAGTTATTCGAAATCATAAAAAGGTTCTCAAGTTCGCTTGACGCGCGTCCGACGCAATGGGAAAACTACTCCTACATCCGTTGAGCTTTGTGGAGCGTACCTGTCGAAACCGCTTCACGCCCACGGATTTGGAACCACAACATGTTAGGGGGAAGCATGCCCGAATTTTGTAATGTCGAAAAAGCCGATCATGTATTGACCGTGAAACTCAATCGACCGGAAAGATTGAATGCCCTGCACCCACCAGCGAACGCGGAGCTCGGCGAAGTTTTTGACGAATTCGCAAACAACGACGATCTCTGGGTTGCCATCATCACCGGTGAGGGGCGGGGTTTTAGTGCCGGTAACGATCTTCGATACCAAGCGGAAGGAGGTCAACGAGTTCCAACACCGAGAGGATTTGGAGGGCTGTCGTCGCGCTTCGATATGACGAAGCCTGTCATTGCAGCCGTCAACGGGGTCGCTATGGGTGGCGGCTTTGAAATCGCGCTTTCGTGCGATCTCATCATCGCATCGGAGAACGCGATATTCGCACTTCCAGAGCCCAAGGTGGGGCTCGCAGCGCTCGCCGGTGGATTGCAACGATTGCCCCGTCAAATCGGATCCAAACGAGCTCTAGGAATGATCCTCACTGGTCGCCACGTCCCGGCGACGGAAGGTTACGAGTTGGGTTTTGTAAACGAGGTCGTGCCCCACGATGAATTAATGGACGCGGCGCATCGGTGGGCTGGCCAAATCCTCGAATGTGCGCCGTTATCGATTCGGGCAAGCAAAGACGTCGTCTATCGAAGCCTATCCATAGGATCGTTGCAAGAATCGATGGAAATTCCATACGACTCTGTCAAAGCGATGTCGACTGGCGAAGATTTTGTCGAAGGTCCGAAGGCCTTTTCAGAAAAACGTCCGCCCAACTGGAAAGGCCGCTAAACTCGGCAACCTGGTCGTTGAGGCCCTGTAGGAACCAAAAGCCAAGGGATACTTCGAGCCGAAATCTGCGTGCGGCTATGTTATGAGATTGTGCAACATAGCGATCTGTTGTTCGTAGTCGTCGACGGTTTGATAGCGAATACCGCAAACAAAACGTTCAATTCCGACGTCACGGTATGCATCGAGGCGCGCCCGCGATCGAGAAACATCTACGAGTGGTAGCCCGCCCATGATCGTAATAGAACCCGCGGAACGACCGGCACGTTCGCAATATTCAAGATATTGGTCACGCAACNCGGGGACACTCTCNGGTTCAAGCCCCATTGGAATCCAACCGTCGCCAAATAGCGCCGCACGTTGAAGGGCNTGAGGAGCACGGCCACCAACTAACACCGGCGGCTTATTCGGCCTCGGCTTAAAAAAGAATCGTTGCCCGTTAAGTTCTACCTCGTCGCTGTCGAAACACGAGTTGAAAATTTGCAGCGTCCGATCGGATATGCTTCCCCGGCGCTTTCGATCCAATCCAAGGGCNCGAAACTCAGCATCCATCCAACCAATCCCCACTCCTAGGAGAACCCGACCTCCGGATAGCTCCTGTAGACTTGCGACTTGTTTAGCCGTCATCAAAGCGCCTCGGTACGGTAGGATCAGGACGCCCGTACCGAGACGTATGCGTTCGGTCGCACCTGCAATCCAAGCTAAGGTAATTAAAGGTTCAACGTAACGCCCACCTGAACCCTCGGCATCATCTGGTGGNATGGCTATATGATCTGTAATCCAAAGCGATTCGAGACCAGCGCCCTCCGCTAGCTGTGCGCATCTCAACATGACGGGCGCTTCTGATTGCGCACCCATATTGCGTAACGTGACTCCAAGTTCCATCGCTGCTCCTCAGAGGTGTTAACAGACCCAACGTTGATCAAACGCCGACACGAACGCTACGCTAGCAAATGCAAAGCGTTCCAACGAGCCCATTGAAAAAGGATTCTCAAGCATAATTGGCGGCTCATGCAGTCCAGCGCCAAAGCACCATCCCACCCCATGACCACTACGAATACCCAATACACAATCCTANGGCCGTTGCANTTCTCAACCGATCGGCGACGAAACGGTTCGGTGAGTTTGCCACGATGAAGAACGTATTGGTCAGCGCCCTCGCGTTTAGCAGCGGCTTTGTCATCATGTCGCTCGAATTGCTCGGCGGCCGATTATTAGCCCCATACTTTGGCAGCAGCATTTACGTCTGGGGTAGCGTAATTACGGTGTTCATGCTCGCGCTTTCGGCCGGCTACCTAACAGGGGGTTGGCTATCGCTATTCAACCCATCACTGAAGCGTTTTTCACTCATTTTTTTTACGTCTGCCGCGACACTTTACCCGCTCGCAATGATCACCGAGCCGGTGATGGAAAGAGTTTTCGAGGCCCTCACGGACCCTCGCTGGGGTTCGCTTGTTGCGGCTCTCATTCTTTTTGCTTTGCCCACCTTCATTCTCGGTTTGATCTCGCCCTACGCTGTTCGATTATTGGTCGTTAACGTTGATCGGGCTGGAAATACNGCAGGTACCCTGTATTTCGTATCAACCATCGGTAGCGCCCTCGGAACCCTCGCGACAAGCTTCTATTTCGTACTCTGGTTTCAGATGGANACCATCATTTTCCTGCTCTCCGGAACGCTGCTCATACTCGGCTTCGTTTCATGGATAGCGGCACGAAATCGATGAAATACTCCGCTACGCTGCTTCTTACGCTTACTGTGTTGTTCACCACTAGCCCGCTTCAGGGACGAATTATTCATCGCGAACAGTCGTTGTATCAGACGATTTTAGTCGACGACACGGGTTCTCGCCGTTGTCTTCAATTCTCGGTACGGCGCGATCAACGTAATCAAAGTTGCGTCGATCTAAAGCATCCGCAACGGATGGTATTTACCTATACCCAGATGATGATGGCAGGTCTTCTGCTCGCTCCCGATCCCCAAAAAATTCTTATAATTGGCCTCGGCGGCGGGACCTTGCCGCTAGCACTGAACGACCTTTTTCCAGAGGCGCTCATTGATGTCGTCGAAATCGACGCCGTCGTCGTGCGGGTTGCCGAAGAATATTTTGGATTCCAAAGCAGCGAACACATAAAAGTTTTCGAGACGGACGGACGTATCTTTACCAAGCGAGCCATCATGCGCCACGATCAATACGACCTCATCATTCTGGATGCATTCAATGGCGACTATATCCCGGAACACTTGATGACCCGAGAATACCTGCAAGAAACCCGCACCTTACTCGGCAGCAAAGGGACCTTGGTCGCTAATACGTTCGCCCAGAGCCGTCTCTACGATCACGAGTCGGTCACGTACGCATCCGTTTTTGGAGACTATTTCAATTTCAAACAATACCCGAGTAGCAATCGAATCATTTTGGTATCGATGGCTGGCTTACCGACGCTCGATTTGTTGAAGGCACGCGCAACGCGCTGGCGCGATCGTCTTCGAGCGTACCGAATTCCGATTCACAATTACCCTGATCGCATGTCTCGGACCATCGACTGGGATCGCGACGCCCGCGTCCTAACGGATCAATACGCGCCGGCAAATCTGCTCCGATCACGTAACCGCCACCGGTGATGGTCCTTCGGCACCCCACGATGAGCTGCAAAATCAAATACCCCGGCGTATCGTCAGACGATGTTTAACTGGTCTTTACCGTACGTTTCCAGAAGGGCACCGGTGTTTGCACGGAACGCCGTTGCAACATCACAACCACTCGCAACCCAAGCCGGCATTGACATGCTACGGCGTGGAGGTAACGCCGTCGACGCGGCAATCGCAACAGCAATCACGCTCACCGTCGTCGAACCGACAATGAATGGGGTGGGAAGCGATGCTTTCGCCATTGTCTGGGATGGGCACGACCTGACCGGAATCAACGGTTCGGGCAAATCGCCCGCTGCATGGACACCCAATCGTTTTAAGGGCCCCAACATGCCTACCCAAGGATGGGACTCGGTCACGGTGCCAGGTGCCGTCAGCACATGGGTCGCGTTATCGCAAAAATTCGGGAAACTACCCTTTGCCGATCTCTTTGAACCCGCCATTCGGTACGCTCGCGACGGATTCCAGGTCGGCACCAAGACCGCTTCTATTTGGTCGTGGTCGGTCGATTCGTTCGCACACTTCAACGGTTTTCAAGAGCACTTTGCCCCCCACGGTAGGTCACCGAATCCGGGCGAAATATTTGAACGCCCCGATCTTGTCGAGACGCTTACCGATATTGCGTATACCAAAGGGGAATCGCTGTACCGAGGACGACTCGCCGACGCGATTGTTGCTCAAAGCCAACGCGAGGGCGGGGTGATGACCCTCGATGATCTCGCCAATCACAGCGTGCTCTGGACCGACCCTATCGCACAACCATACCGAGACGTCGTCCTTCACGAAATCCCGCCGAACGGGCAAGGACTCGCAGCCCAGATCGCTCTTTCCATTCTCGAACATCTTGACGTGCAATCGATCGAGCCCGGATCAGTTAACTGGATCCATTATCAGGTCGAGGCAATGAAAATCGCTATCAGAGCTGCGTTCGATCACTTCGCTGATCCTGAAGTCATGACAACGCCGCCGAGCGAGCTGCTCGAGCCCGGTTCGATCGCCCGTGCCGCGAAATCGATATCCAATAACTCCGCATCTAGATATCCACCTGTGGCGTTGCCGGTCTCTGAAGATACGGTCTACTTAACGACAGCGGACGCGGACGGTGCCATGGTCTCGATGATTCAGTCTAATTACCGCGGTTTTGGCTCGGGAATCGTGATTGATGGCACAGGAATTTCGATGCAAAACAGAGGCAGCGGATTTGTGCTTACACCGGGTCACCCAAACATAGTGGCCGGCAGCAAACGCCCATTCCACACAATTATTCCCGGGTTCGTGTCGCGATCTGACGGTGGTCCAGCGATGGCATTTGGCGTGATGGGTGGCCACATGCAACACCAGGGCCACGTCCAAATGGTTACGCGTGTTTTCGACCACGGCGAAAACCCTCAAGCCGCATCCGACGCGCCCCGTTGGCACGTCAGTCCGGATTACCGTCTGGCTCTTGAAACAGGTACGTCGCCAAAAACCATCAAGGCGCTCGAGGAGCGGGGTCACGATGCCGTGTTGGTGACAGACGAAGGGCTATTTGGAGGCGCGCAGCTTATCTGCTGCCTGGAAGACGGATACTGTGCCGCGTCGGATCATAGAAAAGAAGGAATGGCAGCTGGTTTTTGATTCGGTAACCAGTTTCGACATCGCTTCCGACCGAAAGTAACTATTCCGATTCTTCGATCTCATCGAGCTTAAGCGACGCTGAATTCAAGCAGAAACGGAGCCCTGTTGGCGCTGGACCATCGGGGAACACGTGACCGAGATGAGCATCGCAGTGGGAACAAAGAACCTCAGTCCGTAACATAAACATCGTTCGATCTTCTTGGGTATCAACCACTTCGCTGCTAATTGGTTCGTAGAAGCTAGGCCAACCGCTTCCCGAGTCATATTTAGTTTTTGAATCAAACAATGGTTCGCCACAACATCGACATAGGTACATGCCTGGCGTTTTGGTTTCACAGTACTCACCCGTAAACGCTTGTTCTGTCGCCGCACGCCGCGTGATTTCATACTCTTGAGGCGACAACTCGGTACGCCATTCTTCGTCCGATTTAACAACCTTACCCATCTTAAGGCCTCCTGCTAACATGCCCGGTCTTTCTATCTTTAGATTTTACGGGCCCGTACGTCGTATGCAAAGCAGCGAACACCTACCTGGAAAAATGGTCGAACTGACCCCCGCTGGACAAAAACCAATCGTTAAATCCTCGAAACTCAGTGACGTTTGTTACGAGATTCGGGGACCCGTGATGCACGAAGCCGAGCGGCTCGAGGAGGAGGGCCATCGGATTCTAAAATTGAATATTGGCAATCCCACACCCTTCGGGTTCCATGCACCCGAAGAAATATTGCGCGACGTTATCCACAATCTCCCCAACTCCCAGGGATACGAGAACTCAAGAGGTCTCTACTCCGCTCGCAAAGCCGTAATGCAGGAATGTCAAAAGATGGGAGTCGCGGACGTAGACGTCGATGACATTTTTCTCGGTAATGGAGTCAGCGAACTCATCGTCATGGCCATGCAGGGGCTGTTAGACGACGGTGACGAAATTCTCATTCCCGCACCAGATTATCCGCTGTGGTCCGCGGCCGTTCGTCTAAGCGGCGGCATTCCTGTCCATTATCGATGCGACGAAGGCTCAGATTGGCATCCCGACATCCACGACATCCGCAAGAAAACGAGCCGTAGGACCCGTGGAATCGTAGTTATTAATCCAAACAACCCCACCGGTGCCGTTTACGAGCGCCAGGCACTGACCGACGTTGTGGATTGGGCGAGACAGAAAGACCTCGTGTTATTTTCGGACGAGATCTATTCAAAGATCGTATACGACGATGCCGAGCACATACCCCTCGGATCACTTTCTCAAGACGTGCTTACGTTAACGTTCAACGGGCTATCGAAAGCTTATCGCGTCGCTGGCTTTCGGATGGGATGGATGGTCATTAGCGGTCCCAAACATCGAGCCCAGGACTACCTGGAGGGCTTAAATATTCTCGCTTCGATGAGATTATGTGCGAACGTACCGGCGCAACATGCCATTCAAACCGCACTCGGGGGTTACCAAAGTATTGACGATTACCTCCGGCCCGGTGGTGCTCTCTTCGAACAGCGGAATGTGGCTTACGAGCGTATAAATGCGATCGAAGGGCTCGAATGCAGCAAACCCAAGGGCGCCTTCTATCTATTTCCTCGCGTAGATACGAAACGCTTCAATATCTCCGATGACGAAAAATTCGTACTCGACTTACTGCGGCAAGAAAAAATTCTCGTAGTGCAAGGCAGTGGTTTTAGTTATCCAGACCCCGATCACTTCCGAATCGTTTTTCTGCCACGCGCTGACGAGCTCGCCAGTGCGATCGATCGTATCGGACATTTTCTCCAACGTTACCAGCAAACGTAGCCGCACCCATCAGCCTTAGCCCCTTGGCAATCTCATGCCCCTACCGTCTATCGGCGAGCCCATTCCGATAGTGTCCTACTTTTAGCCCGGCCTCGGTATTTGCTTCGTTGAAATCCGTTGACGTCCTCAACCAACCTTGCAGCGTGAGTTTGTCGCCCCACCGAGTCACGTGGTCCTCGATAAATTGTCGGCCGAGGAATGGGGAATTAAGACAGACCAGCACGTCGCCCCCAGGTTTAACTAAACTCGTTAGACGTTTAATTACGCGCCCGTAGTCTGTTTCGGCAACGAAGCTGCCTCGCTGTAAGGTCGGCGGATCACAAATCACCATATCGTAAGGACCGAGCTTGCTAAGTTTGCCCCAAGAACGAAAAACGTTGTGCGGCAGCATTTTGACTCGGCCTAAGTCTTGTCGATTAATCCGATGATTGTCCCGACCCCAATCAAGCGCCGGCCGACTCATGTCGTTGTTAAATACGACCTCGGCACCACCCGCTATGGCGTATACCGAAAACGCGCAGGTATACGCGAAAAGATTTAAGATTTTTTTATTAAGCGCGCGTTCGCGAACCCAATCGCGTATGGGCGCCATGTCTAAAAACAGGCCTACATTCTGCGAACGGTAGGGACGTATCCTAAAAGCTAAACTCCGTTCCTCGACCAGAAACTCTTCTGGGACGTGACCCATCACGCTCTTCGCTGACGTTTCTCGACCACGACGCATTTGGAGAAGTACGCCTTCGACTTCCGATCGCGCTGAGAGTGCCCCAACGAGATCAGAATATTCACCTCCGTCGAATGACCCGATCAAGACGTACGGGGGATACCAATCAACTACGACCTGGTGATGCCCCGCATAACTGCCACCCCGACCGTGTAAGAGGCGCCTGGGGCCCTCTGCAATTTCGAGTCTCGCCAGACAAACTTGCGTCGCTTCCGCTGCATATGTCATTCGTTGGGCCGTATCACCGTATTTCCGTAATTAAGTAACCAGCTCAACCACCCGTTCCGCAATGGCGAGAGCAGCGGTCAATCCGGGCGACTCGATTCCGAGTAAATCGACGTATCCGGAAACGCCCGTTCGCCCGGGACCGTTGATTACGAAATCGGATGCTGGAGCATCTGCTGGAGCTAGTTTCGGTCGGATGCCCGTGTACCCCGGATACAATCTACTCGCATCAAGATCCGGATAGTAACGGCGAATCGCATCGATAAAGCGCTCTAGATTTGACGTTTCAAAGGTATAGTCCGGGCCATCCGTCCACACCACATCGGGGCCAAACCGGGTCTGATGTGCAAGATCAAGTGTCACATGCACACCTAAACCGCCAGCGTCTGCCACCGGATATACCAGTCGATTGAAAGGCGACAGCCCCGAAAGCACATAATAGTGACCCTTCGCAAAATACCCGCGATCCTCCGGCCCTGTGACCGGTGAAAGTGCCGGCGCATCGAGTCCGGTTGAATTGACCAACACCCGCGGGGCTAGTACAAATCCATTGCACGCAACTCGCACGTCTGGGTTCGTGGTTATTGCTGAAACTTCCGTGAGGTAGGAGACGACGCCGTCATGCGCTTCCAGATCGCCGAGCAAACTTAACATGAATGAATGGCTGTCGATGATGCCAGTACTAGGCGAAAGAACGGCAGCTCGACATGCAACCGAGGGCTCCAACTTTTCCACGTCGCGTTGCGACAGCCACGGGAGCTCGCCGACACCGTTATCCTTCGCCTGTCGCTGATAGTCGCGTAATGTGTCGAATTGCCGAGTCGACGTCGCAACGATTATCTTGCCGATTCGTTCATGAGGAACCCGGTAATTCTCACAGTATTTGTATAGAAGTTCTTTCCCACGAACGCACATTTGAGCTTTCAGCGATCCGGTGGGGTAGTAAATTCCGGCATGAATGACTTCGGAGTTTCGGCTCGAGATTTCTGTCCCGAACGCATCGTGGCGTTCTAATACCAGCACCTCTCGGCCGGCGCGAGCCAGCGCTCTAGCAACTGCAAGGCCGACAGCACCCGCGCCGATGACAATGCAGTCGCAGGTCTCAGCCATCCGACATCAACATCCGGGTTCGGTTCCGTTCTATACAAAGCGCTGCTCGGAATTTATCAGCCCGTTGGGGCAGGCCTACCTGACGTCGTTCGCGAACACGTTCGAGAATCCGCCTACCAAATGCTTCCAATAAGAACAAAGGAACACCGACGTCATCGAGCGTATATCCTATTTCTGCTGCGTCCATCCACGGGATATACATCGGTTCGCGGTATCCACCGCGCATCACGACACCGTGATCCGAAAACGTGCAATTAAAATCGCAGCAACTTCAGAATGACTCAGGGTACGCATTTGACGGACTCCAACATCTCAATATAACTATCGCTTAAGTAAGCGCGTCCACTCAGAAGATGTACAAGGTACCAACACGGAGGTTTTAGTCCTGACAATACGACCTCCGGATTCGCAAAGTAAGTCCAGACAAGGAGCTTACCGGTCGGGGTTTCGACGCTGACGACTTCCCTGGTGTAATTCGTAGGTACGTGTTCGAACACGTCCATTTTCTCGATTTCATTTGGGCTTTTAAGTTGATAGAGGACGCCCTCGACGCAACCACCAAGCGCTACAACAATATTTGCGTGTCCCGCACCCTTTTGGTCACGTGAGCGTTTGTTGAAACGCAAGACATAACCGGCAAGAACCGCAGACGATATCTTAGTAAAACGAATCCTCCGGTCGACGACCCGAGCAGGATCCATATTGCTACCGTAGGCAAAGTAGTGACATGGGGTCATTGTGTTGAATCGTCACCCTTTCTCAATGACGTACTCGAAAATATCCCCACTTTCCGAACAATTGACTAACTGGTGACCCATAAATCGGCAAAAATTCGTAAAGTCCCGTTTTGTCGAGGGGTCTGTGGCCTCGATGCGTATGGTTTCGCCAGAGGCCATTTCGCGAATTCTATTCCTCACCAACATCAATGGCTCAGGACACAACAACCCGCGCGTGTCGATTTCGTAATCAATATCCGTCACGATGGACGATCTTAGCTGAATCCTCCATATCGGACACACCATAGAATCTGTACACAAAGACCAGGCGCACCAACGAGAACGGGGAATCGGATGTGAGATATCAATGAATAGCGGTTCGCCATCGGTCACAAGCGTGCCAAAGTTCGCCGTTTTTCAATGGCTACAGAACGTCCTGCTACAAAATAGGTTCTGGTGGTTATGGATCTTTTCCTCCTCCCTGATGCACTCGATCGGTGCAATCGCTAGCGACTCCGCTGTCACGGAAACCGCGATGCAGACGGTCGATTCGTCGTCGACACACAACGTGAATGAAACCAACGAGACGCTGGAGATAGCGAAAGACCAAATCGAGACAGGTGAATATGAAGCGGCGATCCGCGTGGCCGAAAGAGAGATCGGCCGAACCGAGGCCATCCTCGGGCGATACGACATCGCACTGGTCGAACCGCTGGTAGTCCTCGGTGACGGACTGGCCGGGTACGGTGATTACGACAACGCGCTCAACGCCTACGATCGAGCCCTCCACGTAACCCGCGTTAATGCGGGACTTCACGATCCCAAACAAGTGGCCGTGGTCTATCGAGAAGCAAACACACATTACGCCAAAGGCGATATTGCGACCGCAAATGCTCGGCACGAATACGCCTACCACATACTCGAACGAAATTTCGATCAGCAAGCAGATGAAATCGCGCTTCTCCCAGGTACTTTCGTTCTCGCCGATTGGTACGTAAAAACCTACAACATCTTTATGGCAAGGACGTTCTACGAGAGGGCTCGTGTTCTTGCCAAGACCCATTACGGCGTGGGGCACCCAATCCTTATCCAAGCCTTACGAGGCGTTGCGAATACATATCGGTTGGAAAAATTCGCGCCCGCAGACATTCCCAACATTGAAGACCTTGTCGCGAGCAGGCGCAAAGGCTCATCGACCGATCTAAGTCGACTACCGCCCACACGTATAAATAACTTTCGCGAAGGCGAAACCGCCTTAATCGAAATCGTAAAAATGGTACTGGCACAAGGCGACGCAAATATTGAAGAGGTTGCACTGGCAAAGCTCGACCTCGCCGACTGGTATCTCCTCTTCCAACAAAATAAGCGTGCACAAATCCTCTACGAAGACGTGTGGCTGTCGTTTGACGGCGGTTCCTCGACTGACTTTATCGCTCGGGAACTGCAATACCCAAAACCCATTTATTTATCACTTCCACAAGATCCGAAAACTTCATCGAATGCAACACACGTTCGGACAACCAAGGGGGTTGTTGAGCTGTCTTTCACGGTCAACGAACGCGGCTCCGTCATCGATTTGGTCACCGAACGTGCGGAACCTTCGGGAAGCGATTTTCTGGTTCGTAAACAAGCCCGTAAAGCGCGCTATCGACCGGCTTTCGTCGACGGAAAACCCATTGCGACACCCGATGTCCGACTCTCCCACACCTTCACCTACTACCCGAGACCAAGGTCTCGTGGAGCCACCAGCGAACCTGATCGATAGGCTTCCGAAACGACGGAAGAATGGATGGACGTCGTATACATTGTGATGACAAAACTACCCAAGCGGCCCTGATGGGAGTACGTTCAGCCAGGATTCGCGTCGATGACGTTAACGTTCTCTAATGAAGGAGAAACACATGGACCATAGGTGCATGCGAAGTTTTTTCCTGAGTATCGTGCTGGCGGCACTTACGCTAAGTTTCGGTTGTACGTCACAGTCGACACCCAGCCGTCCTTCGACCCCACAATCACCATCACAGAGCAGTCCAACAAGTCCTTCGACCCAGTCACCGTCGTCATCAAGCCCATCGACGCCTTCGCAGCGATCGCTACCTTCAACGCCATCGATGCCATCGCCATCGAGGCAATCTTTACCATCGACTCCGTCGATACCGTCGACGTCCCAACAATCGATTCCTTCACCTGCCTCTATTCCGGATTCGACGACCGGCGAAGAAAGCACCCCGTCAAGCGATCAAGGCGATCAGCCCGCAACCGCTGGCGGGACGCCGACGCCACCATCGACAGACCCCACTGAAACGCCGTCGGGAGAAGGTGACGATGGCTGGGAAACTGCGACAGAACTACCTGGCGAAGAAATTGCCGATACCGATGCCGGCATGGAAGGAACCGAGGAATCGGGAACGTCAGAATCCGCTGGAGACGGGTCGGCAGGGGATCAATCGATCGGAGCTACGGGGACCGAGGATCAACCGGGTGGTCCTTCTTCAGACGATGAGGGAGTCGATCCCAGTCGATCCGGCGACGACGAACTCGAACGCGCCTTGGACGTTTTCGATGGCGAGATACTTGAGGGTCGAAAGATCGTTCTGGCGCGATCGAATGACCATGCCGGACAAAGTCAGAGGGTTATGACCTCAGGTATTGAACCAACGACACCAGGAGGCGGTACCAATTCGGGCGGAGGATCTCTGCCCGATACTGCACCCCCGCAAACGGATACACGCGGCATACCGATGCCTGGACCCGTCGCTGCGGTGATACCAACCGACATACCTGACGCCAAGGACGACGATGTGGTCGCTCGGCAACTACGTGAAGCGGCAATGGCGGAAACCGATCCCGATCTTCGGCAAGCGCTCTGGGACGATTATAGGCGTTATAAATCAGGTTCCTGATGTTTTTGAAAACCGTCCTCGTCTATCGTCTATGGCGAATCCTACTGCTCGTCGGACTCTTTCAGTTGTACGGNTGCGTCACGCAAACCGTGAGAACGGTCGANATGGCNCCGCCGGAAACACTCNGNGTCCCNCCCTCGGAAGAGNTACTGCTTGACGTTGGCATCAGCGTATTTGATCCGAACGTACCCGAATCGTTCGATGAACAAAACGAGCTCAACATCCAGCCCGAAATTCGNCGAGCCGAGTCCAATTATATGGCCTACGTCGCNAAGAACCTGCTTCAATCCACCGGCAACTGGGGCGCCGTACGTGTTGTCCCNCGACTTTCGTATGCGGTTGATGTGACGGTGTCNGCAACCATTTTNCATTCCGATGGTGAACGCTTGAACCTGCGNGTGGTCGCATCCGATGCACGTGGACAGGTCTGGTTCGACAACGACTACGAGACCTTAGCAAGCAGATATGCNTACGACGNGTCGATGCCCCGCGACATCGACCCGTACCAAGCAACATACAACAAAATCGCAAACGACTTGCTTCGATTCAGGNTGGCCTTGACCGAGGATGAGATCCTGGCCATACGGACGACGGCCGAAATGCGGTTTGCAAGAGACTTCGCGACCGACGCCTTCGAGGATTACGTGATCGAAACGACACCCGGGGCCTATCAAATACGCCGTTTACCAGCCCCCGACGACCCGATGTTGTCGCGCGTACGCATGATTCGGGAACGCGAGTACCTTTTCATAGATACGCTCGATGAGTATTTTTCGAGTTTCGCCAATGAAATGTTTACCCCTTACCAGAGTTGGCGTCGGGCCACCTATAGCGAAGCCATCGCGTATCGGGAAGAACGCAACAAAGCACGCGCAAGACTACTCGCTGGGACCGNNGGCATAGTGGCCGGCGTAGCGGCACAAACGAGCGACAATACNGTCACTCAATATGNCGGGACCNTGGGCATCATTGGGGGCGCCATGATGATCAAATCNGGTATCGCGAAAAGGGCAGATGCNCAACTGCATATCGANGTGTTACGCGAACTGGGAACGTCGGCGGAAGCNGAAATCATGCCCCATACGATCGAACTAGAGAACGAATCGATCGCCCTNCAGGGAAGCGTNNATGAGCAATACGAAGAGCTCCGACGCATCTTGCGNAAGATCTATCGGACAGAAATGGGNGNCGGCGATCTNAAAGCCACTGAANAACCNGAGTCCGATGCNGGCTAGGCANAGGACCAATGGTTTGATTTAGAGAATTCAATGGAANCGGAAACGCCNCTCAAAATAACGCCGACNNCGCCTCCCCTATCNCGCGGTCGGCCAACCAAGGCCCTTTCTTCTAGCGANCGNAAATTTAGTTTGCGCTGGCTCNTAGTGGTTCTGGCCTTCGGNGTTGCNGGTATCTTCGTCTTCTTNGTCTTACCTGAGGTGGTNCGNGAACGNACCACAGANATCCGCTCCTCGAGGGANAGCGNACGTGAANCATTTGTCGAGCAAACNAAGGACCCAGAAGAACTAGCNCCCTATGCCAATCTTGAACGCGAAAAGGCTCGAGAAGAGGCTACGGTNGAGCTGGCTTCGTTCGTCGAGTTACAAGAGATACTTGAAGAAGAAATGAATATCGACGCATGGNGCACCGACGAATACGAGCGCGTCAAAGAACTCGCNAGCGTCGCCGACCGATACTTTGTCGAAAACGAATACCCGCGTGCAATGGAGGCGTANCGAACAGCCACNTCGGAACTACAAAAACTCATTGACGANGGTCGCGCNCANTACANCNANTCGATCGCNNACGGNCNGNTTGCTCTCGACCNGCGNGANGAAGCCGCNGCGACGNTCGCGTATCAACATGCCTTGACGATTNTTCCCGGCGATCCGATTGCNGCAAACGGACACNCTAGAGCAACNCTCCTACCAAGAATTTCGACGCTGTTTCGAGAATTTGACCGATCGTTGCTGCGTAGCGACCTCAAACGNGCNCGCACNAAGTTGNATGAACTNNATNATCTTGATNCAGCAACGAAAGGCCTTNCCGAGGCTNTTGCCAACCTNCTCGAACTCGANTCAGANGCGCGCTACAACCGATTCGTTTCCGAGGGATTTGCTGCNTTGCAAAACAANCGATTCGNCGAAGCAACCTCGTCGTTCGACCAGGCCCTCGANNNAAAACCCGGCGACTCTGTCGCCATCGATGGATTAAACCAAACCAAACAGAATCGNTTGTTGATGAAATTAGACGGATTACGATCNACAGCGGAACTCGCAAAGACAGAAGGACGNTGGGCAGACGCGGTAGCCGCNTACGATCGTGCTCTCCTTCTCGATCGTTCNGTGCGGTANGCGAGNGACGGGCGTGAAGACCTCCGNGCCCTTATNGCCATCATCAAAACCATGGATCGGTATTTGGACGATCCNCACGTACTTTCGTTGGACGAGGAATACNCAAAAGCCAAAAAGACCCATACTGCCGCNGCNGATCAGACCGGTCGGGGACCAACTTTTGANGCAAAAAAANGCGCGTTTCNGACATTGATGGATCGGGCCGGAAAGCCGCTGCCGNTGGTGCTTGTGTCGGATAGCNTCACTGAGGTAAGCATCTATCANGTCGGAANGCTCGGGACTTTCGANCGGCACGAACTAAATCTTCGTCCTGGTCGCTATACGTTGTTGGGNAGTAGCGACGGTTGTCGNGATGTTCGCATGACCATCNTCGTTGAGCCGNCNATGCGNCCCGTTTCCGTGAGTTGTCAGGAACGGATTTAAGCCATGGNNGATGAAAATCCCGTCGGTCANATCNGNCCAACGACATTTAATCCCTCCGAACCATCGGCGACCTCTAACCGATTTCGACCCAATAAAAGACAATTAACCNTCGNTTCNATATTGCTNGTGCTCGTNGGGGGNCTCTGGTTCAGTTTTACCGCAAAGTCTGTACGTTTCGTCTTNGAACCGGANTCGGCGGAAGTNGTGGTNAGTGGAGGGTTCGAATTAGAGGCNCTTGGNTACCGATTACTCNGNNAGGGCACCTATNNANTGAGNGCNANAGCGNCAGGCTATTTCCCCTTAAAGCGCNCGATTGCAGTGGNCTCGAAACGTAACCAGACNTTCAGTTTTGAGTTAACCAAGCTACCGGGNCGTGTTGGATTTAGTTCGGAGCCACCCGGTGCGACGATTTTTCGTGACGGCANNGCAATTGGTACCACGCCGTTTACCGCGTCGATCAAAGCGGGCCAAAGCACCTTTCGATATCGTCTCGATCGNTACCTAGATACCGNAATATCAGCCNTCATCGAGGGTCGCGANATCNCGCAAACCTTGGCTGNCACNCTTCGTCCNGCNTGGGCCCAAGTAACTATCCCGACNACNCCGACAAGTGCCCAGGTTCTGATCGANGGNGAAATNTCAGNTTTCCACACGCCCGGGCCGGTCGAAGTCCTTCNAGGTGAACATCGAGTGACNGTCGCGCTACNNGGNTACGAATCTTGGAGCGACCTNGTNTACGTCGAACCCGAAGAGCNNCTGACACTTGACCCGATTCAATTGAAGAAAGCCGTGGCAACCGTCATCGTNAANTCGGTCCCNNAGAGAGCGAGNGTCACGCTCGATGATCAATTTGCGGGCGTTACTCCTTTACAAATCTCGGTCACACCNGACGAACCNCATCGCATCCGCNTCTCTCAAGTTGGATACGACNNTTACGAACAATCGTTTACGCTTGGGTCGGGGAACGCCAAAACCATCTCGATTGAACTCGAACAGCTAACGGGTGAAGTGCAAATCGTGACTGAACCGCAAGACGCGGAGGTGTGGATCGACGGAAAACGNAATGGTAATTCANATTNAACGCTCACNCTTACCGCCTTGCCCCACGACATTGAACTCCGGTTAGANGGCCATGCTGGTTATCGAACGANCATCACACCCCANCCTGGNTTCCCCCAACGTTTNCGCGTACGNCTCCTGACNATCGAAGAAGCNCGCTTCGCAAAACTAAAACCAACGCGGACNACTAAATCCGGACATGAACTTGTACTTATGTCTCCCACCAACGTCACCATGGGCGCTTCTCGGCGAGAACCCGGACGACGGGCCAACGAGGTCTTACGNACGGTCNAGCTCGGCANGCTCTTTTACTTGAGCAAACACGAAGTAACCAACGAACAATTTATCGCGTTTGCGCCGGGTCACGACTCCGGCGAGTTCCAAGACCAACGACTCAACAAAGTTAACCAACCAGTGGCGAACGTTAGTTGGATTGAAGCCGTTTTGTACTGCAACTGGCTGTCTCAGCAAGAAAATCTTGAGCCGTTTTATAACGTCGAATTCGGGAAAGTGGTAGGTTTCAATCAAGAGGCCCTGGGTTATCGTCTCCCCCTGGAGGCCGAATGGGCATGGGTAGCGCGCCATTTAAACGACCAGTCACCGTTGCTCCATTTCCCTTGGGGCGAAAAGCTCCCGCCGCCCAATCGCCACGGCAACTATGCCGATTTATCCGCCCAACACCTCGTTGGACGGATTATCTTTGGTTACAACGACAATCACATCGCGTCAGCGCCGATTGGAACCTTTGAAGCCAACGCCAAGGGTATCTATGACCTCGGCGGCAACGTCTCGGAATGGGTACACGACTATTACGTGATTCCCGAACCAGGAATTTCCCTCGGCGCTCTCGGGCCAGAGAAAGGTGACTATCATGTCATCCGAGGTTCTAGTTGGATGCACGGCACCGTCACCGATCTTCGACTCTCCTTTCGCGATTACGGCACCGAGTCAAGGCAGGACGTGGGGTTTCGAATTGCACGGTTTGCGGAGGACTCGTGACCTCGATCCGTTTGTTCGCTACAGCTGCATCCTTCGTGTTACTTGGGCTCGCTAGTGGTTCGTGGTCCGAACAAACCCAACCCAGCGACGATGCCAATTCGCTGCCAAATGATGAATATTCTTCTAATATTGAAAGCGAGAAGGAATCTTTGGATAAGTCCGATAAACAAGAAGACCTGGAAGAGCGTACCCAGACACCCGATTCATTCGAACCAAGTGAGGCGATTTCTGAGGACAACGCTGTTCCTTTCCCAGTTGACATCTAAGAGCGCACCATGAAAAAAAACTTGCCGTTTGAATTTGTCTACCAAGTCGGAGCGTTATTGGTTGCCATTTTGGTCGTGCACTCGATATTCGCCGCCTATATTCGACCCGAGGCTGAAGCTATTCTCGAAGTCCGCGAAGAACGCCTTGCCGCGGGAGAACTATTTACCGAAGAACGTTCTCTCTACGTCGTACTGAAGGATTACGAACAAGAGTGCTGCTTCATCCTGATGTTGTGGGCATTTTCCATCATGGGTTACAAGTTTCGTAATGCTTTGCGAGAACGAGANACNCTACAAACTGAATTCGTCAACGTTGGCGACGGCATGAGTATTCTCCCGGAAGATACNCGCGAATACACAAGACCNATCCAATCCCTAGCAGATGANACGCAAGATCAATTGTTGCCCCGAGCAATGATGGCCGCGCTCCATCGATTTTCTTCCACGCGAAATGTCCAAGACGTAGCCGAGGCCGTGCACTCTATCTGCGAAAGCGAGTCGGATCGATTAGACAGCGAACTTTCAATGGTTCGTTATATCGCGTGGGCTATTCCATCCATCGGTTTTATCGGAACTGTGCGAGGTATCGGGGACGCCCTCGGCCAAGCTTATCGCGCAGTCGAAGGCGACATCGCCGGTGTGACCGCAAGTCTTGGAGTCGCATTCAATTCAACGTTCGTAGCGTTGGTCATAAGCATTGTCATTATGTTCCTTGTACACCAACTGCAACTCATTCAGGAACGCGTGGTCCTTGATACCCAGACCTATTGTGATCAAAAACTCATAAGACATATGCAGGTACGTTAGCGTGTGGACGCTCGAACTCAATGACACCGAAATATCGCTGGCGCAAGGTTTAGACGTCGTCTACCGACAACCAGGCGTCGCGGTTGTCCTCGACGATCGCGTCTCGTTTGGCGACGCGGCACTCGAACAAACCCGTTTACATCCGCGCCAAGCGCAGACTCAGTATTGGCATCAATTAAGCGCCGACCCGATTGCTGTCGGTGGCCGCACCATCAAGAACCATGCTGATCTCGTCTATCAGCACCTTCTCGAAATTAAAAGACTGGGTAACCTCCCGGAAAACGAGCCCGTTTTCGTTGCTGTTCCGAGTAATACTAGCCCCGAGCAGTTATCCCTATTGCTAGGAATCGCCAACGAAGCGTCGATTCAAATCTCCGCGCTCGCCGATCTCGCGGTCGCAACAGCTAGTACGTTAGCGAGACCGGGACATTGCACGTTCTTAGACAATGGCTTTCATCGGACCATACTCACGCGACTTGAGACTAACGGATCAGTATCTCGCACGTCATATAGCGAGGCCGCGGAAACCGGTTTTCAAGCCCTCGTCGAAGGCTGGATTGATGCCGTCGCAGATCTATTCGTCCAAGAGACGCGATTTGATCCACTTCGTATTGCGGACACCGAACAACAACTGTTTAGCCACGTATTGAAGAACGTCGCGTCATGCGTCGATGAATTTCTCGTGGAAGTCTCTCACGCCGGCGAGTCTCGCCGCGTAGCAGTCACCCGGTCGCTACTCGCAACGAAATCAAGCCAGCGCCTCGACGCGTTGTTGCAGCAAATAGGCGACCCGACGACTATAGTTTTGTCGCATCGAATCGCCCGTGTCCCCGGATTGACGGAAGTTTTGCGCGCGGCCGGCCATGACGTGAACGTCGTCGAACCCCACGCCATCTTCTCTGCCGCAATGGCTCACGAAAAAAACTCCGCGCAATCTGACGGCGGCGTCAGCTTCATTACTCAATTCGCCTCCGCTAACTCTCGAGACGAGCCGACCAACCTCATACGGGTACGTCCCACACATTTACTTCATGGAACGGAAGCAACATCTCTAAGCAACGTAATCTCTGATCAAAACCAAACGTCAAATAATGTCCGTGGATTTTGTATCGAGCTCGAGGGATCTGAGTATCGAGTCCTACCTATGGCTAAAGCCGAAGTCAAAATTAATGGCGTGGTCATCGACTCTTCTACTAGCGTGGCGGTAGGTGACATCATTCGGAGTGACAGCGAAGAGTTTCAACTCATTCGTGTAATCCAACGTGGCTGAGCGGCGGCGATTTACGGTTTTTTCACTCTCTTTTCTCGACGTTATGTCGTGCGGCTTTGGCGCCGTCATCCTTATTTTTCTCATCATCAATCACGAGACCGAGGCTGACGTCGAGTGGGTCAAAAAAGATCTCTTGTCCGAAGCTCGGCGTCTTGATTACGAAATCAATGTAGGAAAACGCGACCTGGCGGCGGTCCAACAGGACCTCGAGGATACGTTGAAACGAGTCGACGACGAACGGCGGAGGCGTCTGGCAATGCTCGAAGACGCTGAGCGCAAGGAGGCTGAATTAGATGCACTTAAAGCGCTGACTGAGGCGCGCGTTGACGACATAGAGAAGCTTCAATCCGATATCGATACCCGCGAAGATGAAGTGAGGCGCTTGCAGGAACTTGAGCGTCAACAAGAAGCCCGAGCAATCATTGAAGTTGAAGGCGAAGGCGACCGCCAATACCTGACCGGACTTTATATGGGTGGCAAACACGTCCTCATCGCTCTGGATGCGTCTGCCAGTATGCTGGCAGAATCCATCATAAACGTACTTCGCCGTCGTCATATGAGCGAGGAACGAAAATTGGCATCGCCGAAGTGGCAGCGAGCACTGGCAACTGTTTCGTGGCTAACTGCCCAAATTCCCGTGGAAAGTCATGTGCAGATCGTGACGTTCAATACCGAACTGAAAACGGTATTTCAAAACGAAGATTGGGTTGCCGCCATCGATGCCGACCGCATTGACACCGCAATCGAAGGCCTCTCAGAAAAAACACCGGAGAATGGGACCAATCTGTTAATCCTCTTTAATCACATTGCAACCATGGATCCCCGACCCGATAACGTTTTCCTGATCATCGACAGTCTTCCGACTCAATCGTCTCGAGCGCCTCGTAAGGCAGTTGTTACCGGGCAAAAACGCTTTGAGTATTTTCGCGACGCGGTCGAAGAACTCCCGCAAGGTATTCCTATAAACGTCATCATGTTTCCAATGGAAGGCGATCCTCAGGCGTCCGGCGCTTATTGGAATCTCGCCCGCATAACGCAGGGCACCTACATGTCGCCGTCACGAGATTGGCCGTGAAAAAACGCCGAGCCATTGAGGAAATCGGGATCTCATTTCTCGACGTGATTTGTTGCGGATTCGGCGCAATCATTCTCTTACTCATGATTACCAAGATCGTCGCCCCGAGCGTACTTGAGGCAACCACCATTGATCTCGAAGGACAGGTTGCGAGCAAACGTGACGCGGTCTTCGAAATACGCGGTCACGTAGAAACGTTGACACGACAACTATCCGATAAAGAACGGGATTTCGACAAAGAACTCCTTCAACTAGCCAAATTACAACAACAAACATCTGACGTCCTCAGTAAGTTCGAAGCGACGCAGGACGTAGCCGATGAGCAACTCATCGAGGAAGCCGAGATGGCGCGAGCAAAACAATCCCTCACGGACGAGATGGAACGCCTCTTAGGAATGAACTTTAAGCGTTCGAGCCAAACGATTGGCGGTATCACGGTCGACAGCGAACACATTATTTTCGTTATTGATAACTCCGGCAGCATGTACAACTACGCATGGTCGGCGGTGATCCGAAAATTGCAAGAAACGCTCAACATCTACCCAAATGTCAAAGGTATCCAAGTATTAAACGACAACGGTGCTTATTTGTTCCCCCGCTACGCACGAACCTGGATGTCCGACTCTCCGGCTCTTAGAAAATCCATTATTAACAAGCTGCGCAACTGGGACGCGTTTTCAAACTCAAGCCCCGTCGAGGGGATCGAAGAAGCCGTGACCACGTTTTACGATCCAGACAAAAAGATAAGTATTTACGTTTTCGGCGACGATTTTCAGGGAACCTCCATCGAGAGAGTCGTCGACACGATCGATCAGATAAACGTTGCAGACGCTGATGGAACTCGCCGTGTCAGAATCCACGCAGTGGGCTTTCCGGTCCTTTTCCAGGGGCGAAGACACCCGCCGAGCGTGTATCGATTCAGTGCATTAATGCGGGAACTCACCTACCGCAACAATGGCACCTTTGTTGGCCTACCGTATATACAGTAGGCTCCGAAGACCACGATTAAAACCACCAGTCGTTTAAGCGGAGGATGAATGGAACGGCGACAGGCTAATCTGCTCCTCATTTTGATTTGCGTTGTCAACATCCATTGGGTTGCCGGTTGCTCATCCGATGCTTCAGTCACAATCACGACCAACATCCCAAATCCGTTGATCGAGCAAGTGCCAATCAATGTGGCGATCTACTACAACGACACAATGTCCCAGTACGTGCACAGCGAAGATCTAGGCAGTTATGGAAATCACACCATCGATCTTCGTTCTCAGATTTCCGTGTTTAATCGGATCTTCCACGCAATGTTCGAGTCGGTAATCCCCGTTGACTCTATCGACAGCGTACAAGGTCGAGGAGCAGACGCCGTATTAGCGCCGTCGATCGAAAAGTTTCAATTTGCGATTCCGGAGCAAACGCGCAAGGACTTTTACGAGGTCTGGATCCAATACAGGTTCGAGCTATATGGTGCCGACGGTTCCCTCATACACAGCTGGCCGGTCACCGCCTACGGCAAAGCTAACCGTTTAAACTACGGTGGTATGCAAAGCGAGAAATCCCCCGCGCTTCGTGAAGCCGCCACCTGGGCATTACGCGATGCCGCTGCGAGCATCTCGTTTAGTTTCGTGCGTCAGGATGTTGTCCGCCAGTGGATCCAACAACGCGTGGCATCATGATGACCAAGCGAATACATATCGCTTTCATCTTGATTGCCATGCATTGGCTTACTGGCTGCGTCAACACAACAATCCAGGAAGTTAGGGAAGCAAGCACCAGTCTTAACTCCAAAGAATCCATCGTCATACTTAGTCGAAAACATAAAACAAGTGGCGAAACTGAAGATGATTTCGTGGGCTGTGTATCCAACAAAACCAGCGGCGGCGAAGGTGCACTTTCAGTTATGAGCGAACGCGATTTCATGGATGAGCTATTCCCCTGGTTCGAACCGCGAACTGCGCCTCTCAATATGAGGGAACTAACTTATGTCATTTCTCGACCGCTGATCTCTGAAAAGATACAGGCGATCGGCGTTCGTTATCTTGTTTGGGTCGAAGGAACAACCGAACGATCAGAGGAAAGCGGTGCATTGCAATGTACCGTAGTTAGCGGTGGTATCCCGGCATGTTTTGGCTTTCTTTCGTGGGAATCAGGTTCCGACTACGAAGCGTCCGTTTGGGACATCAATCGCGGAATTACGGTCGGCAAGGTCAGTTCTGAAGCATCCGGAACGTCGATCGTACCAGCCCTCGTTGTCCCGATCCCTTTCATCGCCAGAGTCCAGAACCAAGCCTGTATATCGCTAGCGGAGCAACTCAAGACCTTTATCGGCGCATAAATTCAATTACGAAACTCGCGGTAAGAATTAACGCCTGATTTCTAGAACTTCTCCAGTCGTCCGACTGGGTTCAACGGCATACCACTCTTTGAGGGTCACATCCCAACGTTTTGCACATAGGTCAGCAAGTTCGTAAAAAGTCGGCCTGCCCGGATCCGCAATGACTATTCGTTTCGTACCACCGCGAAGAGCACGAGCAATGAGATTTCTAACGGGTTTTATCAGATCATCCCAAAAACAGACGTCTGACCCGATGATCAGATCCTGGTCACCAAGACATCTTGCCGTCAGTTTTTCATAACGTGTTCTATGAGGTCGGATTTTGACGCTGTTTAGCGCGGCGATAACGTCCATAAACGGAAAGATGTCTCGATCAACGTCGACGCCTGTAACGTCTGCGCCAAAACGCCGCGCACAAAACACCGACGCTGANCCCCAACCGCAGCCGANCTCCATAATCTTCGAGCCNTTTTGAGGAGGATGCGACTGGAGGTAATCCATCAAAAGGAAACTCGCACGCCACAATTTATGGCCNTGAACCGTCGGTTCGTANANGCGCATCAGTCGCCGAATTANCCGGTGTTGGCGATGTAANAGATAAATGCCGTAGGCNTGATACACATTGGCCTCTGGCATTCTCGTTAATTCCGGCATAAGCCTNNTATCTCTTGCGACTGNACCGATCTTATCGCGCCTCACCGATTGACAGAACCCNNACTCCAAACACGGATTAATACCCGAGTAAAATAGTGGGTTATTCGGTAGAATAACGGCTAGTTNGGNTCNGAACNCCCATGGCTGGAACAGATAACAACTCCCTTGACGGNNTCGTCGGCCGCGATTANGCCGCTGGATTCGTGACANATATCGAAGCCGACACGCTTCCACCCGGTCTCGACGAGGACGTCGTTCGTTTTATTTCGGCTCGCAAGGATGAGCCAGAATGGNTAACCCANTGGCGNCTCGACGCCTACCACGGATGGNTNGANATGGTTGAACCGNNTTGGGGGCAGGTTNAGTTTCCNGCAATCGACTATCANTCGATTTCTTACTACTCGGCGCCTTCAGGAGATCANCCAAAAACNCTAGATGANGTTGACCCGGAANTCCTCGCCACATACGAAAAACTTGGCATTCCCCTGCACGAACAAGCAGCGCTCGCTGGCGTCGCGGAANCNCAGCANCGACCACCCGTGGCCGTCGACGCCGTCTTCGATAGTGTATCCATCGGTACAACGTTTAANGAAACACTTCGCGANGCAGGCGTGATTTTTTGTTCCTTTGCAGAGGCCGTTCACGACCATCCAGATCTGGTCCGCAAGTATCTGGGAAGCGTAGTACCGCGGNGAGACAACTTTTTTGCCGCGCTAAATTCTGCCGTGTTTAGNGATGGNTCTTTTGTTTACGTTCCAGAAAATACGCGTTGNCCNATGGAGTTATCCACGTATTTCCGTATCAATGAACGCAACACTGGTCAATTCGAACGTACGCTGATTATCGCNGAGCGCGGAGCCTACGTTAGTTATCTTGAAGGTTGTACNGCNCCCATGCGAGACGAAAACCAGNTGCACGCCGCAGTGGTCGAGTTGATAGCGCTCGACGATGCCGAAATCAAATATTCCACAGTTCAGAATTGGTACCCGGGCGACGCGGACGGACGTGGTGGTATTTATAACTTCGTCACCAAACGCGGCGCATGCCGAGGCGATCGTTCGAAAATCAGCTGGACACAGGTAGAAACNGGATCCGCGATTACGTGGAAATACCCGAGCGTGGTATTACGAGGCGATGATTCTGTCGGCGAGTTCTANTCCGTCGCNCTNACAAACAACCATCAACAGGCTGACACAGGAACCAAGATGGTTCATCTCGGCAAAAATACGCGTAGCACNATTATCTCTAAGGGCATTAGTGCNGGTCAGAGTTCGAACGCGTACCGCGGTCTCGTACGAATGAACCCGGGCGCAGAGAAAGCGCGCAACTATACTCAATGCGATTCTCTTCTCATCGGCGAAAANTGCGCCGCACATACGTTTCCCTACATTGAGTCGCGACGACNCGACGGCATCGTCGAGCACGAGGCGACAACATCCCGNGTAAGCGACGACCAACTATTCTTATGCCGTCAACGTGGCATCGACCCTGAAAAAGCCGTCTCGATGATTGTTAATGGTTTTTGCAAAGACGTNTTTAGAGAACTNCCCATGGAATTNGCNGTGGAAGCAGGAAAGCTACTCGAAGTCAGTCTTGAGGGAGCCGTCGGTTGAATCTCCTGGAAATCAGTGACCTCGCCGNCAGTGTCGNTAATCAACCGATATTGCGCGGCATTGACCTTAACGTTTNCGCCGGTGAGGTNCACGCCATCATGGGGCCCAANGGATCAGGCAAGAGCACNCTCGCTAACGTGATCGCNGGCCGGGAGNATTACCAAATCGATCGNGGTCGTATTGCCCTCGAGGGCCAAGAAATAACGACCNTAAGTCCCGANGAACGNGCGCACCGAGGNTTGTTTCTGGCCTTCCAATACCCCATTGAAATTCCAGGCGTCTCGAANATGGAATTCTTNAAAGCCGCCGTCGACAGTCATGCACGAGCGNCCGGCNACNCNGAAATCACGGCAGTNGATTTTATGCAGATGGCGAGGAGCGCTGCAGAGCAACTCGGACTGAATCCGGAATTCCTCAANCGGGGAGTCAACGAGGGCTTCTCAGGGGGGGAAAAGAAGCGAAACGAAATCTTACANATGCTGATNCTGAAACCGAAANTCAGCATTCTNGATGAAACTGATTCGGGGCTCGACATCGATGCGCTCCGNATNGTGGCCAACGGCATAAGCGCGTTCACCAACNCCACAAACGCAGTGGTACTTGTNACGCATTACCAGCGNTTGCTGGATCATATCGAACCCGACTTCGTCCACGTCATTGCTAACGGNTCTATCGTNCGGTCGGGAGACCANTCGCTTGCACTCGAACTGGAAGAGAAAGGATATNGCTGGNTGGAGAANGATTGAATGGGGTTAGTTGACGCNGCCTCCGTAATTGAANCTTTAGAGGCGTTTGAACCGCGCTACCTCCCCTGGCTCGACCGGCGCGATACGTTAGCCNTGCTGANAGACGGTGCGTTGCCACGACCGAACAGCGAGGCCTGGAAATACACGGACCCGGTCCCTTTCTTTGATCCTCAAGACGANGTATCAGATCGTNGCGANNCCANTGCGATTCCCGNCACACCATCNCACACNGTCGGTTTCGAATCGGACANNGTCCGCANGCTTGTCACNACTTANATCAANCNGGCCGTCGACCAAANACGCTACCCCTTGGCTGCTATNAGCTACTTAAAGNTAGATTGCGGCGTGGTTATCCACGTGNAGCCGGGAGACNANACCGAANGTATCGAANTTGGGGAGCTCGATGGGCAATTCCAGCGCGTCCTAGTCATCGTGGAAGCCNANGCACGTCTCGAACTCATCGAGACCACGACCGGNTCNAATCGNATCGTGGAATGTTTTGTCGCACCCGGCGCNAAACTCCGACACCGTCGGCTACAACCGCCGGGAACTGGCGTCGANTACAACTTAGTCGCNATCAATATCGCTGAAAATGGCTCGTACAGTCTTTCCCAATATTCCACCGGCGCACGNCTTCGCCGCAACGACATCAGCGTNAATATTCTTGGTNCCGGGGCCGAAGCAGAGCTAACNGGTGCNTGGCAACTTAACGAGGCNCTNCATCTCGACAANCAAATTTCAGTCAACCANATGNNCGCCGGNGGCACCAGTCGTCAGCATTTTCGTGGCAACGTCNATGACAGAGCTAAATCTATCTTTAACGGTCGTATTTATATNGCCCCCAATGCCCAGCAGACGAATGCGACGCTAACNAATCGCAACTTGGTTNTAAGTTCCGAGGCNGAGGTCTACACGAAGCCCGAACTCGAAATNTATGCCAACGACGTTGTCTGCTCACACGGTGCAACCGTCGGCCAACTCGATACCGATGCGCTCTTCTATTTCCAATCACGCGGTATCGGAGAAGCCGATGCCCGAGCCATATTNATTAGGGGATTTCTCAACGAGGTCGTCTCCCATGCAGATGGGCGAACCCTACTTGGAATCGAGACCTGAACCGATGAGCTTTGACGCAGAGTCAGTGCGTTCAGACTTTCCGTTGATCGTGGATAGTAACTTGGTCTATCTCGACAACGCCGCAACAACGCAGAANCCCAGAGTCGTGCTCGATGCCTTGCGCACCTANTACGAGACCTATAACGCGAACGTCCANCGGGCCGCCCATAATCTCAGCGATAAAGCGACCGAAGCATTTGAACGAGCACGACAAATTTTGGCTAAACGGATCAATGCGGAGCGACCACACGAGGTAATTTGGACACGCGGCACGACCGAAGCAATCAACCTCGTTGCGAATTGTTATGCCCAATCGCAACTTAAGGAAGGAGATGAGGTCCTGATCTCAGAAATGGAACACCACTCCAACATCGTGCCCTGGCAGATCGCGTGCGCTCAGACCGGCGCATCCCTCAAAGCGATTCGAGTTAAACCCGATGGCGTACTCGATCTCGACGATTTCGCTGCGTTGTTAGGCNACGCAACGCGCATCGTCGCAATCGCCCATGTCTCCAACGCACTGGGAACAATCAACCCAATACAACAAATCACTGCCCAAGCCCACGCCNACGGTGCCCAAGTACTCGTCGACGGTGCACAGGCAGCGGCTCATCTCAACATCGATGTTCAAGCGTTGGGGTGCGACTTTTACGCGTTCTCCGGACACAAAGTGTACGGTCCTACCGGGATAGGAATTCTGTATGGCAAGGAATCCCTCCTCGACGAACTGCCACCTTGGCAAGCCGGCGGCGAGATGATCGAAGAAGTTCGATTGGCGGCAACAACCTATCAAAGTCTGCCATACAAATTCGAAGCCGGAACACCTAATATCGCTGGCGCCATCGGATTCGGAACGGCGATTGAATACGTTGATGGATTAGATGGGGATTTATTGATTGCACATGAAAAGCAGTTGCTCGAATCGGCAACCGCCGGCCTCAACGCCATTGAGGGTGTTCGTATCATTGGAACCGCACCAGAGAAAGGTCCGGTCGTATCGTTTTTGGTGGATGGGTCACACCCTACAGACATCGGTACGCTACTGGACCAGCAAGGCGTGGCGGTACGAACCGGCCACCACTGCGCGATGCCATTGATGGAGGCCTTCGATATACCGGGGACCGTTCGTGCTTCGTTTAGCCTGTATAATCGTCTGTCCGATGTCGACCGCCTGATCGAAACCGTGGAAAAGGCACGCAGTTTTGTTTAGGTCGAGGGAGCTTGCGCTATGACCGCACATGTATACGACCCAACCACGATCTCAATGACCCGTGCAGCACAAGATCATGTGGAACAACAAATCGCGCGCGAAGGTGCTAAGGCGCTGCTTCTTGGTGTCACGGACAGCGGCTGCAACGGCTACATGTATGAACTCAGTTACCTCTCCGAAGCGCCCGCAGCGTCAAAGCAGTTTGATTTTGCTGGGGAAG
>PBGU01000018.1 GCA_002719135.1 Gammaproteobacteria bacterium | reverse complement strand
GGCGGTCGCTTTCAGATTTTCTTCCGGTGCTAAGGTGTAGTTGGGCGAATCGCCTGCACCGAGGTAGAACACGTTTTGCATCGGCATGGTTCGACCGTCCTGCGCACGGGCCTCCTCAACAAGTTTGGCGGTTGTTTCCGCATCGTTGATGGCGGCCAGGCGTCCCGGGAGATCCATCTTGCGGATCGCTGCCCATGTTTCTCCTTGGACTGGAAGGTTGGATTGAAGCCCAAACATGAAACCCGATCCACGTACTTGGGTTATGGCCGTGAAGTCACCACCACCTGAGCAGAGTTGTTCTAGACCCTTGGCGGAAGCTTTGCCAGCACCTTCCTGAGGGCCGGTCCCGTAGCTAAAAAGTACCCGACCCTTGGTTGTATTCGCCATTTTCGCGAGCACTTCAAAATCCGCGCCAACGGCCTGCATCAGAGCGTTGCGTGCGCCCACTTCCTTGCCAATTTCGACCAGCTCGTTCGGGTCTGCAAACGTCCCGGGGATCGACCGTCCGTCGGGTAGTTTGTGGGGCGGGTAACGATTGGTCGAAAATCCGATCGCGCCTCCGTCAATGGACTGACCCACCACTTTGGCCATTTCGCTCAATTCTTCTGGTGTGGCTTGTTCCTCCACCGCCCGTTCACCCATGACGTAGAAGCGCACGGCACAGTGGCCGACCATGCCAGCAACGTTCAGGGCAGGATCGAGTGAATCGATCGCGTCTAAATAGCCGCCGTAGTCTTCCCAAGTCCATGGAAGCCCGGTCAGGATCGCGTGTTTTGGAATGTCCTCGACGGTTTCCATCATGCCGGCAAGCAAATCCCGGTCGGTCGGTTTGCACGGTGCAAAGGTGACGCCGCAGTTACCCATAAGGGCCGTGGTTACGCCGTGCCAACTGACGGGTGTCATCAGTGGATCCCAACCGATTTGGGCGTCCAAGTGCGTATGGAGATCAACGAAACCAGGGGTTACCACATGACCCTCTGCATTGATCTCTTCCTTGCCTTTCCCCTCGACCTTACCGACGGCGGAAATTAGGCCGTCATCAATTGCGAGATCACCAGGGGTGGGTTCGGCGCCTGTGCCATCGACGATGTCACCATTTCGAATAACGATGTCATGAGCCATAAGTTCCTCCGTGTATGACGAGCCTGGGATCCGGTGGTAGGTGTCCGGCCTCCCAACAAACTCGATTGCGCAACCTTCAAAAGCGAAGGTTGCCTGACATAGTTCCCAATACTACCTAGGTCCCTAGGCTTTAACAAAAGGGCATGCGTTGGATGCTCTTTGCGCTTATATGTATGGAAGCGGTGTGTGTTTCGTAAGTTAGAGATCTCAAGAATGGGCGACAGTGACGATTGATTCATGGGGACAACGCGAGATCTCCACTGGAACCGATGGTTTGATTGGTTTTTGAGTGCGCCGAGTGAAAATGTCGGCCTGGGTGCATTACTGTCGTCGAATGTTGACGAGGCTTAAGCAATGAGAGGACAACGGCGTTGGGTGTTGGCGGAGTGACGGATGAAAATGAAAGCGCTTTGGCGGCGTCGGCAGTTGGCAGGCGGGCGGCGGGTGCATACGGACTGTTGATCTTGACGACGTTTTTTTGGGGTGCAAACGCGGTATTAGCAAAACTGGCTGTGGGCGAAATTTCGCCGATGGCGTTGGTGAGTATGCGATGGCTAGGTGTTGTTTTAGTGATAGCGCCGTTTGCGATCCGATCAGTGGCTTCGGATTGGGCCGCGTTGCGTGCACGCTGGCCATACTTGATGACGATGGGTGCATTGGGGCTTGCCGTCTTCAACGGGATCTTCTATTGGGCTGCGCATCATACGTCGGCAATCAACATAGGGATCCTTCAGGGTGTCATGCCAATGTTTATTTTGCTCGGCACCGTTGGGCTATATCGAGTGCGTATTTCGTTATATCAAGCATTAGGGGTCGGGATCACGATGTTGGGCGTCGTGGTGGTTGGCATCGAAGGAGATCTCAATCAGCTTCGAACCGTTTCGTTTAACCGGGGCGATTTGCTGGTGCTGCTCGCGTGTGTTTTGTATGCGGCCTACACGATTGGGCTCCGTCACCGGCCGGAGACAGGCGCGGTCAACCTCTTTGTGGCTTTGGCTTCGGCCGCCTTTCTGATGTCGTTACCCATGCTGCTAATAGAGGTGAGATTGGGTTGGACGCAGCCACCGACGGCTCTCGGATGGGTGATCGCGGGGCTGGTTGCCATTTTCCCGTCACTATTAGCGCAAATATTTTTCATTCGCGGCGTGCAACTGATTGGTCCTGCCCGCGCGGGTGTTTTTCTTAACCTGGTTCCGTTGTTTGCTGTGATGTTGGCGTTCTTTATATTGGACGAACAGCTGCTAATGCATCACCTCACGGCTTTGATTCTTGTGGTAGCGGGCATCGGGTTGGCAGAACGATCGAGTATGCTTGGACGGTCGAATAGGAAGGAGCAAACACGAAAATGACGATGTCGACGGTCGAACTAGAAACACTCTTTGAAGAAGTAAAAAACTGGGGTAAATGGGGTGATGACGACGAACGAGGTGCACTCAATTACATCACACCGGCACGAGTCGCAGCCGCGGCACGATTGATAGAAGATGGCACGACCGTCAGTTGCTCGCTTGAATTTCCAACGCGCCCGGCACCTGATAATCCGAGGCCAGCACAGCACATGATGGTTGTGGCGGGGGACGCGTGTACAGAAACTGGTATTCCGGGTATGGAATCCGCGATGGACTATATAGGCGTGGCGTTCCATGGGATGGCGGTGTCACACATTGACGCCTTGTGCCACGTTTTCGTGAAAGAGACGATGTACAACGGGTTTAGTGCAACCGACGTTAAAAGTACCGGGGCAACCCGAAATAGCATCATGGCGGGGAAGGAAGGCATCGCGGGTCGCGGTGTTTTGTTAGATATACCTCGACTCAAAGGTGTCGACTGGCTCGACATTGACGATCGCGTATCCCCCGAAGACCTTGAAGCCGCAGAACGCGATCAGAACGTCACCGTTGGCGAGGGGGATATCCTACTAATCTCGACAGGACGTGATGCGAGACGGAAGGCGAAGGGACCCTGGGCGCCGACGGAGGGTCTGGCCGGATTGGATGGACGCGCGGTTCGGTGGCTGCATGACCGTCGTATCGCGACGCTTGGATCAGACGGTGTGTCCGATGCGATTCCCAACACCGATACGGAAGGGTGGCCGATGCCGATACATCAGTGTGGCATCGTAGCGATCGGACTTCATTTGCTCGACAATTTGCGGCTGGACGCACTTGCCAATGCTTGTATTGAACGAGGACGTTGGGAATTTTTCATTTCGATCGCGCCGCTTCGAGTTGTCCGGGGAACTGGCTCCCCGGTTAATCCCATCGCGGTGTTATAGCGCGTGGCCTTGATTCCGGAAGATGTTGATCCCTTTCGAGACGTGGCCCTGCCCGAGCTCGAAGCGGTTCGATCGGGTGAGGAGCTTGATTGGCCGGCAATAGCGGAATACTTACGACACGCGCTACCACCCGAAATTGATACTCGTGGTTCATTCCGTGTGCTGCAGTTTCCCAATGGGTCTGCAAACCTCACATACATGATTGCTTTTGGGACTAACGAGCTTGTTTTTCGGCGCCCCCCTTTTGGCACCCTGGCACCAGGAGCCCACGATATGGGTCGAGAATACAAAGTCTTATCGTCGTTGTGGCGACAGTTTGAGTTGGCCCCTCGAGCCTATGTATTTTGTGACGATCACGCCGTGGCCGGCGCCGATTTTTTGGTCATGGAACGGCGTCGAGGGGAGGTCGTTCGTGGCGTCATTCCCGCAACGATGCGCCAACATACAAACGTCGGGAAACGGATCGGCTTCGCTCTGGTGGATGCAATGGCCCGTTTTCACCGGCTAGATCCGAACGAGTCGGATCTCGGCGACCTAGGTAGGTCGGAAGGTTTTGTTTTACGCCAATTGCAGGGCTGGAAAAAACGATGGGATTTGGTCGCGGATGAGCAATACGCTGCCCAAATGGCGGGCATTTTTGATGCATTGGAAACCACAATGCCTGGCCCGCAGCGGGTTTCGTTGGTCCATAACGACCTCAAGCTCGACAACTGTATGTTTGATCCAGCTGACCCCGATCGTGTCGTCGCGATTTTCGATTGGGACATGACGACGCTCGGCGATCCTCTTATCGACCTCGGTACGTTACTTAATTATTGGCCGGACCCAAATGACGATTCTTCGGTGGTAGGACTCGCTCATGCAGGGATGGAACGAATGGGTTTGTCGTCCCGTCGTGAAGTCGTCATTCGCTATGGCGAGCTATCCGGGATCGACGTGACACGCGCCGACTGGTACGCGGCGTTCGCCCGCTGGAAAACGGCGACAGTTGTTCAACAGTTGCACCACCGGTGGGTTGTCGGTGATTCAACCGATGATCGTATGGCGACGGTTGCTGACGGGATCGGACGCTTGATTGCGGGCGCTGAGATGTTCNTAACCGCGGATATGGCCAACTGAGCGCTTTGTGACCTAGGTAAAGGATGGTTTTTCGCGATCGGATCACAACGAACGGCGGATGCAACGGAACAACGTCTGCGGCCCGAGAATCGCGTACGGGTGACTCCCTAATCGACGAGCGCTAGGACTTTTTCCGAGGGTCGCCCGATGACCGCTTGTCCACCCCGGATGATGATGGGTCGCTGCATCAGTTTGGGGTGTTCGAGAAGAATATCGACCACTGCCTTTTTCGACGTGTAGTCGTCGGCGTTAAGCCCAAGTTCGGTAAAGCTCTTGTCCTTACGAACCATTTCTTGCGGACTTTCCGGCACGAGATCAACGATGCGCTCAAGATCTTCGCGGCTCAGCGGCGTGTTGAGGTATTCAATGACATCGAACTCGACGTCGCGCTCGCGCAATATGTCGATTGCGCCGCGTGATTTCCCTCAACCGGGGTTGTGATAGAGCAGAATTTTTTCCATATCGTTAGCCCTTTGCTACTCGACCAGTATAGCTTGGTCGACATCGGGTCACACGAAGCTTCTTTGAAATAAGTGCGCTACAGTCGCGTCGGAGTAACTAGGTGAGAGAGCGATGAGCGAGACCGAGCAGCGCATGGAGATACCGGATCCCTACTCGATTGGACTTGATGAGATCGACGTTATGGATCCGCGGCTATTTCATGAAGATAAGCACTGGCGATATTTTGAACGTTTACGCCAGGAAGACCCCGTCCATCTCTCGGAGCGTGAGCATTCTGGACGCTTCTGGTCGATTACGAAATTCGACGACATTATGGCGATTGACACCAACCATCGCCTATTTTCTTCTGCCCACGGCATCGCGTTGGGGCCGCGCGTCGACTTGAATTCGCACGCCGAACCAAGCGCCTTCAATATGTTTATCTCGACAGATCCGCCGAAACACGACGAGCAGCGAGCGACGGTATCCGCCGTGGTCGCACCTCCGAATCTCAAGTTGCTTGAATCCACTATTCGGGAGCGGGCTGGAACGATTCTGGATGCGCTGCCCGTTGGCGAAACATTTGATTGGGTCGACACGGTTTCTATCGAGTTGACTACCCAAATGCTTGCAACCTTATTCGATTTCCCGTTTGAGGATCGCCGAAAGCTGACGCGCTGGTCCGATGTTGTAACCGCGGGACAGGAAGAAGGCATCGTCGAGTCAAGGGAAGAAGGTCGACAAGAGATGCTCGCTTGTTTGGAGTATTTCACCCGGCTATGGCATGAACGAGTTGGAACGCCAGGCAACGATTTGGTGTCGATGCTTGCCAATGGTGAGGCCACTCGAAATATGCAGCCGTATGAGTTTCTCGGCAATCTTTTGTTATTGATCGTCGGAGGCAATGACACGACGCGAAACTCCATCACAGGCGGAGTACTCGCCCTCAACGAAAATCCCGTCGAGTACGAGAAACTCAGGGCCGACCACGGACTTGTGCCGAATATGGTTTCGGAAATTATTCGTTGGCAAACGCCGATAGCCTATATGCGACGTACGGCGAACGAAAATTGTGAGGTCCGCGATAAACAGATCTTGAAAGGTGACCAACTCTTGATGTGGTACATCTCGGGAAATCGAGATGAAGAGTTCATTCCAAATGCGAATCAATTTCAGGTCGATCGATCCAACGCGCGCCACCATCTTGCGTTTGGTTTTGGCATTCACCGTTGCATGGGTAATCGAATGGCGGAAATGCAATTGCGAGTGTTATGGGAAGAAATCCTGAAGCGTTTCGAAACGATAGAGGTCGTCGGCGAGGCTCGTCGAAACTATTCAACCTTTATCCATGGTTTCCGCGAACTTCCGGTTCGAGTCCACGCACTTTGACGAACTTTTCGGTTCTTGATCTTGCCCCTATCGTCGAGGGGAGCAGCGCTGGACGGGCACTTGCAAACACCGTTGACCTGGCGCGTCATGCCGAGGCCTGGGGATTCACGCGCTACTGGCTAGCGGAACACCATAATATGCAGGGTATAGCGAGTTCGGCGACCGCCGTTGTGATTGGCCACGTGGCTCAGGGAACGCGCTCGATTCGGGTCGGATCGGGTGGGATTATGCTCCCCAACCACGCTCCGCTGGTGATTGCCGAGCAATTCGGCACGCTCGAGGCGTTGTTTCCAGGACGAATTGACCTCGGTCTTGGTCGAGCCCCAGGTACCGATCAGCAGACGTCAATGGCACTGCGCCGGACCCTCCAAGGCGACGTCGACGAATTTCCGCGCGATGTGATGGAGCTCAAGCACTATCTCGCCCCGCCGAAAGAGAATCAGCGTGTGCACGCGGTGCCAGGAGGCGGTGCCGAGGTACCGATTTGGATACTGGGTTCGAGTCTCTACGGCGCCCAACTTGCAGCGATGCTTGGTCTGCCGTTCGCATTCGCATCGCACTTTGCGCCCGCCGCAATGATGCAGGCTATCGATATCTATCGGTCGCGGTTCGAGCCGTCGCAGCAGCAAGAACGTCCTCTCGTCATGCTTGGGTTCAACGTTTGTGCAGCTGAAACAGATGACGAAGCACGGTTTCTGCGAACTTCTGCGACCCAATCCTTTCTCAAGTTGCGCAGCGGGACTCCCGGTCGCTTACCTCCGCCAGTGGATGGTCTTGAATTGACGCCCGTGCAACAGAAAATGCTTGATGAGATGCGCAGCGCTTCGGCCGTCGGTTCTGCCGAAACCGTTGCTAAGGAGATCGATCAATTTCTTTTAAAGACGGGTGCGGACGAACTGATTGTCTCGTGTCAAATCTACGAGCATTCAAAACGATTGCGGTCCTACGAAATTGTTGCTGAGGTGAGGAGTTTGCAGAGAAACGCAGCCGCATAAGGCGCTGACATCGACGAATTCGTAAGAACGTAGGTGTATCACTTTTCTCACGCTAGAATGCGGGTGGTCTTATGACGGTTAACACGGCGGAAAGGATGAGCGAACAGATTGAGCGTATGGGTCAAGGGTCGGGGTTTATCGCTGCACTTGATCAAAGTGGCGGAAGTACACCTAAGGCACTGCAGTTATACGGCGTCGATAATTCTGCGTATCGCTCGGATGACGAGATGTTCGATACCGTGCATGCAATGCGGACCCGTATCATGACCGACTCGCGGTTCACTGGAACCCATGTATTGGGTGCGATCCTGTTTCAAAACACCCTAGACCGGGAGGTTTTGGGTCAACCGACTAGTCAGTATCTGTGGCGGGAAAAGCAAATCGTCCCGTTCTTGAAAGTGGATTATGGGATGGACGATGTTGCCGACGGTGTGCAAATCATGAAGCCGATTCCTGATCTGGACGAGAGGCTGATTCGGGCAAAAGCTCTTGCTGTGTTTGGTACCAAGATGCGTTCAGTCATTAAAGAAGCTAACGGCGGTGGCATTGAGAAAGTGGTCGCCCAACAATTCGAATTTGGGATGAACATTCTTGCACACGGATTGGTGCCTATTATCGAGCCCGAGGTCGACATCCATGCGATTGATAAATACGACTGCGAAAACCTTTTGCGTGACAATTTGCGAGCGCAGCTTGCGAGCTTGGATAGCGAGTTACCCGTGATTTTCAAACTGACCCTCCCTGAAACCGATAACTTTTATCAGGAGTTTTGCGAGCATCCCAAAGTGCTTCGCGTTGTCGCGCTATCAGGGGGCTATTCGCGAGAGGAATCGAATATAAAATTGTCTAATAATCAAGGAGTTATTGCCAGTTTCTCTCGTGCTCTCACGGAAGGATTGCAAGCCGAGCAAAGCACCGCGGATTTTTCCGCGATGCTGGGTTCGACGGTCGAGAGTATCGCCGCGGCGTCCGCCACTTGAACCGTTGATGGAGATGAGATTCTCCTCCTGGAAAAGTCTTTACGAAACCGCCACGGCACCGCCATCGCAAGTGATCGTCTCGCCGACCGTATAAGCGCCAGCGCGCGAACTCAGGAATATGGCGAGGCCGGCGATATCTTCCATTGTGCCGACCCTTCCCCTGGGATTATTTCGACCAACGCTGTCCCAATCTGCCCCTTCGACTTTGCCGCCGAAGCCGACACCAGCGCTCAACATCCATGAGGGAAAAGGACCGGGTGCGATCGCGTTGACGATGATATTTTCTTTCACCAAGTGCGCGGCCATTTGTCGGGTGAGATGATGGACCGCTGCCTTGGCAGCACCGTAAGAAAAGTTGTCGAAGACGGGTGTTTTGATGCCGTCCACTGATCCGATATTAATCACGCGCGCGGGATCTTCGGAAGTCGCAGAGTGACGCAACAGCGGCAACATCTTCTGGGTTAGAAAAAAAATGCCTTTGACATTCGTATCCATAACTTTGTCCCACCCACTTTCGGGAAATTCGTCGATGGGTGCGCCCCAGGTGGCCCCGGCGTTGTTGACCAATATATCGAGTCGTTCCTCGCGCTTGTCGATCTCGTTGAAAACGTTTTCGATGCCGCCAAGGTCGGACATATCACCGGGAACTGAAATGCAATCGCCGCCGTGTGTTTTTGCGAGTCGAGCTGCGGTTTCGTCGCAGACGTCGGCTTTGCGAGAATTGATGTACACGCGAGCGCCATGGATCAGGAACCCGGCGGCAATCATCTCGCCAATTCCACGAGAACCACCGGTAACCAGTGCGGTCTTGCCTTCGATCGAAAACCAGCTCGACATAACTATCTCCCTCCAAAGGGAACCATCATAACGAGCGTGGCATCGGTAGTGGTAATCGCACAGAGGAAACGGACTCTGCGAATCAAATTTCCGGCCGATGAGGAATCTCAAAGACGTCAGGTTGCAAATGCGTGAGTTGGAAGCAGCTTGCGTTTAGAATCGCGGTTCACTCGCGAAAGGGCGCGATCATGAGCGAATACCGCAAACCCATTCCTCGTCCAACGCCGGAGACTCGGTTCTTTTGGGATGGTTGCAAGGAAGGCAAGCTGCTTTTGCAACGATGTAAAGAAACCGGGAAAGCGTACTTTCCGCCCAGGCCGTTCAGCCCTTATACCGGGTCAACCGACGTGGAGATTTTTGAAGCGTCGGGAAAGGGTAGGCTATACAGCTACGTCATCAATGAACGACCTGCACGGGGTTTCGAAGATGATGCGCCGTATGCGATAGCAATCGTAGAGCTCGACGAAGGCGTCCGCATGATGAGNAATATCGTCGATTGCGAGCAGACNCCCGAAGCNTTGAAGCTCGATATGCCTTTGGAAGTCGTATTTGACGCGATCAACGACGACATCGCGTTNCCGAAGTTTCGCCCNCAGGNAAGCTGAGTACTCCNCCGAATCGACCTATGGCCGGTTACGACCACCTTACGATCGANAAGAAGTGGCAGTCCTATTGGCACGATAACGATACNTTCTTGACCCGAGACGATCGTTCGCTTCCGAAGTATTACGTTCTTGATATGTTCCCGTATCCGAGTGGCGTCGGCTTACATGTAGGCCATCCGAAAGGGTACGTTGCGACAGACGTCATNGCACGGGCCCGTAGAATGATGGGCTACAACGTCTTGCGCGTCATGGGTTGGGATTCGTTCGGATTACCGAGCGAACGTCAAGCTATGCGCGAAGGCATCGGTCCGCGCGAAGTGACGGAACGAAACATCGCGACGTTCAAGGATCAATTGACGTCGCNGGGTCTCTCATATGATTGGTCGCGTGAATTTGCGACCTCAGATCCCGAATACTACAAATGGACACAGTGGATATTCTTGAAATTGTTCGAGCGAGGNTTGGCCTACGAGGAAGATGTACCGGTCAACTGGTGTCCGGCCCTCGGAACGGTACTCGCCAACGAGGAGGTTNAGGACGGCGTTTACATCGAGACAGGCGACCCGGTGGAACGTCGCTCGATGCGCCAGTGGATGCTTCGTATCACTGAATATGCAGACAAACTTCTCGATGGTCTTGATGATTTAGATTGGCCGGAAGGAATAAANGAGTCGCAACGCAATTGGATCGGTCGGTCCGAAGGAGCNGCGGTGTTATTTCCGATTCAAGACTCCGACACCAGCATTGAAGTATTTACCACTCGACCGGACACTCTATTTGGGTGCACGTATCTCGTCTTGGCACCTGAACACCCATTGGTTTCGTCGGTCGCCTCGCCAGAGCATAAGGAAACCGTATCAGCGTACTGCGAACAGGCGGGACTGCGAAGCGAACGCGATCGGACGGCCGAGGCTGTGGACGTTGAAAAAACGGGCGTCTTTTCAGGTTCGTTTTGTATCAATCCTGTTAATAGCGAAGCGGTTCCGATTTGGATAGCAGACTATGTGCTCGCAACTTACGGCACCGGCGCGGTATACGCGTGCCCGGCCCACGACGAGCGAGACTATGCATTCGCGACACGTTTTGGTCTTCCTATTATTGAAGTGGTGCACGGTGGCGACATCAGTCAGTCGGCGTACACCGGTGAGGGTTTGCACATCAATTCAGAGTTCCTCGATGGCCTGGATGTCGATACCGCGAAGCAAACGGTTATTGCTTGGCTCGAGGACCGAGGACTTGGTAGCGGTCAAGTAAACTACCGCTTACGCGATTGGTTGTTTAGCCGCCAACGGTATTGGGGCGAACCGATTCCGGTGGTTCACGCGGAGGATGGCGCGGTCAGGGGCGTTTCCGAAAGCGAACTTCCGGTGACTCTCCCAGAGCTTGATGAATATCGACCGACCGACGACGGCCGGCCACCGCTTGCACGAGCGAAGGAGTGGGTCGAGATCGAGGATCCTAAAACGGGGAGTCGATTAATCCGAGAGACCAACACCATGCCGCAATGGGCCGGATCGTGCTGGTACTACTTGCGCTTCATAAACCCGAAACGAGATGACGTTGCTTGGGATCCAGAAGACGAAAACTACTGGATGCCTGTCGATTTGTACGTCGGGGGTGCCGAACACGCAACGCTGCATCTTCTATACGCGAGGTTTTGGCACCGAGTGCTTTATGACATCGGTGTGGTTTCGACTCCCGAACCTTTTCAAGCGCTTTTCAACCAGGGAATGATCCATGCGACCTCCTATCGGGACGCGCGTGGCAAGTACTACTACGAGAATGAGGTTGAGAACCGAGATGGAGGTTGGCGAGCGCTCGAAGATGGACGTGCGATCGACGCTCATCGCGAAAAGATGTCGAAATCTAAATATAACGTGGTCAATCCCGAAGACATGTGTCGTGAATATGGGGCGGATTCGTTGCGGCTGTATGAACTTTTTATGGGTCCCCTGGAAGACGGGGGTGATTGGGATACAAACGGCGTTGCCGGCTGTCGTCGATTTCTAGATCGAGCCTGGCGGGTTTTTGAAGAGGACAAATTAACGGATGCAGAGATTGATCGGACGGAGTTAGAAAGAGCGCTACACATTGCTATCCGCAACGTGACCGACGCGGTCGATTCAAAACGGTTTAATACTGCGATTTCCGACATGATGGTTTTCGTCAACGAAGCTACTCGAGCAGCGACAGTCCCAAAAACTTGGTACTCAGCTTTCGTCACGATTCTGGCGCCTTTTGCACCGCACATTGCAGAAGAACTATGGCACGCGTTGGGTCATCAAGATTCCATTACATACACGAATTGGCCGACGTTTGATGAGTCGAAAATCCGCACTGAAACCATCGAAATTGCCGTCCAGGTGAATGGAAAACTTCGAGCAACGCTAACCGTGGATGCCGATGCAGTTGCAGAAGACGTTGTTGCCGCAGCTAAGGCTCAACCGAACGTACAAAAGTTCATCGATGGTAAGGCGATTCGCAAAGAAATCGTTGTTCCCTCACGCCTCGTAAACCTAGTCGTATAGTGCGGGTGACAACAGCGGGCGGCGACGTCTAACGCAATCGCAATCCAGTTACGTCCTTACACGAAACGAGAGGGCGCGCGTGAGTCTTCTGCCCGCGTCCTGACGTCGATCAGCACCGTTTTTCCGTCCGCATTTAATCGTTGTGCCTGGGTTAACGCTGGAGCTATCTCTTCGGTTTTTTCGACGACAATGCCTTCGGCGCCCATACCTTGTGCGATGGTCGCGTAGTTCCCTTGCATGTGGGACACACCGAATTGTTCACGGGCCGTTGGAAAACCACCGGGATAGGTAGCCATAATTCCGTTGTTCAGGACAATGGTTGTGATAGGTATGCCGGCGCGAGACGAGGTTTCAATATCGAGACCGGACATACCGAACGCGCCGTCGCCCATAAGATTGATGCAAAATCGTTCAGGCATCGCCATTTTCGCCCCGATCATCAACGGGATCGAAAACCCAAGGTGCGTGGACTTGCCCCAGCCGACGTAACTGTGCGGCGTCGTCGCCGTGTAGAAGGGCACAATTTGGTCGCGGGGTGCGCCGGCGTCGTGGGTGACGACGCTATTTTCGAGATCTAAGTTTTGTCCCATTTCGTGAATTATCCGGTACGGCGATATGGGCGTGTCATCGTTGGTGAGGTAGGGGCGCCAGCTTTCCATCCACTCCGCTCGTGACTTGGCGATACGATCTTGGACACCAGTACTCCGAGGGCCCTCGCCGATCAATCCCTTAACAACGTCAAGGATTGACGTAAGGGTTATCCGCGCATCCCCCGCCAAGCCAATATCCGCGACGGTGTCCTTGTTGATCTCGTCGATATTGATCACAGAGTGGATCAAGAACTTTTCCGGGGAGAAACGTTGTGCATAGGGAGAAGAAGTCAGTGAGGCGCCGATCGCAAAAATAACGTCGGCGTCGTCAAGCCATTGTCGCGCAGGCCCAGTCACGGTAGATCCGCCCGCCCCGAGAGATAGCGGGTGGCGTTCGTCGAAGGCCGACTTGCCTGGCATCGATGTGTAGACCGGAATGTCTAGTAGTTCTGCTATCGCGCGAAGCTCCTCCGTCGCGCCCGCCGAGAGTACACCCGCGCCGGCCCAGATCAGAGGATTTTTGGCGGCGACTAAGGCCTTAGCGGCGTCTTCAAGGTCATGCGGTGAGGGTCCGCTCAACGCTGGCATTGGCGATGTATAAGGTCGCGCACGCTCTGGAATATCAGCCATGCAGACGTCGATTGGCATTTCGACCACCACGGGCCCGGTACTGCCGGACCGGAGCGCGTGAAACGCGCGTCGCATCACGTTGCCAGTTTGATCGGGCCGACTAATGAATTCGACCTTCTTTACCACCGATTCCCAGGTCCGTGCTGCAAAGAAATTAGGGCGGATAAAGAGCATATCGAGAGGGTTTCCCCCGGGCAGAACAAGGATAGGAACGTTGTCGGCATACGCTTGTGATAGACCACCGACAGAGTTTTCCGCACCGGCTTGCGATTGCATCGCGACAACGCCGAAGCGTTTGCGATCGGATAGTCTCGAAAACCCATCTGCGGCCATCACCGCGCCGCGTTCGTGCCGAAAAGCCACGGGGCGTATGCCTTCTTTTGCCACCGCTTCAATTAACGGGTTGGACGGATAGCAAGCCATCCACTCGACGCCCTCCTGCTTAAGGATGGAGGCGACGTACTCGATACTGTTCATGCTTCGGAACTCCTGCGGTCAGTCTTCAATCGCCGATTGAAGTCGCTCCTGTGCGTTCAGAAAGTCTTCCATGAACTCGTAGACCACGGCGCGTGTGGACTGAATCGAATTCATCAAGCCGACCCCTTGGCCTACGAACGAAGTTGCGAGTTGTTTTGCTCCCTCGTGCCCGCCTTCGGCAAGCTTTGTAACCTTTGCNAGCGGTGCTTCGCTAACCAGTGACTGCAACGGCATGGGTAGGGGATTTGGGGCTTCGCCAGATTCCCATGCGTCGGTCCAGGGCGATCGGAGTTGACGCGAATATTTCCCTGTTCTCGCTTTCGAGCGAACGGTCATGCGGGAGTCAGCCTGGACGTATTTCTCTTTGATAATCGGCGACGTGTTGGCTTCTGCGACTGTCAGCCAAACGGATCCGGTCCAAACACCATCTGCACCCATCGCCATGCAAGCAGCCATTTGTCGGCCGGTGACGATGCCGCCTGCCGCAAGAACAGGCACGTCGGAATCTTTAACCGCGCCACAGACTTCGGGAACCAGCACCATGGTCGAGACTTCACCGCAATGTCCACCAGCCTCGGTGCCGGCGACGACGAGAAGATCAACGCCCGCATCCACCTGTTTTACGGCGTGTTCTTTTGCTCCCACGAGGGCGGCCGAAGCAACACCATGTTGTTGACACATTTCGATCATGTACCTCGGAGGCACCCCTAATGCATTGGCGATGAGTTTGATGGGGTGGGAAAACGCCACGTCGATAATGTTGGTGGCACGCCCCTTGGTGAGAAAGCCTCCGCCNCCACCCTGCTGCATCGCGTAAACATCTTTGGTATCGATCTGATGTTGGGCAAGGATGTTGAGGGCGAAGTCTCTGTGTTCCTCCGGCACCATATTTAACGTTTCTTCTGGGCTGGTGTCGTCGGATATTGCGATGCTGGTCGGTGCGATCAAATCAACCCCATAGGGCATTCCGTCGATGTGTTCGTCAATCCAATTCAGTTCGACCTCAAGCGTCTGNGCTGAATGACCTGCTGCACCGAGAACGCCCATACCACCGGCTTTAGAGACTTCCACGACAACGTCGCGGCAATGCGTAAATGCGACGAGCGGAAATTCNATGCCGAGCATGTCGCAAATTCGAGATTTCATTATTGGCTACCCCTACTAAAATTACCCGTCGTCAATGTGCAACGGGAACACAGTCTTATCCCTATTCAATGATCATATCTAGGATCGTTACACAATTGCACGACTCGGCNAGCGGGAAACGGCCGCTCTAGGATTCACTAATTCCGGGCCACAGGGGCTTATCGTCTGAAAATAGGCGGTTGGGGATAGCGCCTGGATTAGGCGTCCTGGATCCAAGACGCATCTCGCTTCTCTCGAAATGCCGCCATTCCTTCCGAAGCCTCGTCAGAACGGAACATGCGTCCGCTCCACTCCGCGGTTTCGGTAAAGCCATCTCCGATCGAGAGTTGTGGAACTCGACGCACTAATTTCTTGCATTCGACGACAGCAATCGGCCCCCCACGATTAATCATATCGACTTCTTCGTTCACGGCGGATACGAGTTGATCTTTGGAGACGGCACGGTGCGCGAATCCCATCTCAACAGCTTGAGTTCCACTAAATCGTTCGCCGGTGATGAANAGTTTCATCGCGTGATGTGTTCCAAGTTTGGGGATGCACACGACGGAAATGACGGCTGGAATCACCCCAATTCTCACTTCGCTAAAGCTAAATTGAACATCTTCGCGAGCTATCACGATATCGGCCGCNCCAACCAGTCCGAGGCCGCCGGCGAACGCCGCTCCATTGACCGCAGCAATCACCGGTTTGTTGCTCTCAAGAATTTGCGTTAGCACTTGCGGATAGGGCACTGACTTGCGTCCCTCAATACTCTCGCCCGGTGGACTCTTAAGGTCGGCCCCAGCGCAAAAAGCTGGATCTGTGCCCGTGATAACGATGCATCGGACCTCCGGATCGTCGTTGGCGACGAGCAAATGCTCGTACAGTTCAAGTACCAGAATGGCTGAAAGGGCATTTCGATTTTCCGGCCGATTCAGGGTGATCCAGGCTGCGCCGTTCTTGACGGCATAAAGCGTTGCTTCTGTGGTTGCCACTATGATTCCCCTTCGTTTTCTTCGAATACGATCAATATTTGGCCATTGTCGACTTGGTCACCTTCGTTAACAGGTACTTCCTGAACAACGCCGTCGATGGGTGCAGTTATTCGGTGCTCCATTTTCATAGCTTCGAGGATCACCAACAGCTGCCCCTCGGACACGCTCTCGCCAGGTGATACTTCGGTCGCGAGGACCTTGCCCGGCATGGGCGCGTATAACCCGCCAGTAAATTCGGCCACACCAGGTTTGGGGAAACGGTCCAACTCGGTCAGTAGCACGTCGCCTGTTGGGGCATGAACGTAGCGATTCGCTTCGTCTTCCGATACCGCAAAAGCGATTCGTCGTTGGTCGATGGCAAGATCGATCTGGTCTCCGTTCACACCGTGCAGGGTTACATGGTGANCGTCGCCACTGACGTTGACGTCAAACGTGCCGTCTCGNTTCGCGCGATACTCGATCGCATATTCGCTATCACCGACAGCGTATCCGACACGTTCCGGCGGCATCATTGAATTTCGCCAACCGCTGGAGATGTGACGCAGTACTTTGGCGTTTTTTCGACGCCGATCTTGAGCAAATAAAGCCGCTGCNATGGCGGCGTCGCTGACTTCTGTGGCATTCGGTTCTCGGGTACGCATGGGATTTACGCGTTCAATGAAGTCGGTCGTTGTATCGCCCGCGATAAATGCCGGAGTGCGCAACGTGGCCACCAGAAAATCACGGTTGTTGGTGATGCCGTGAAGCTGTGTCGTTTCCAAAGCTCGCGCGAGTTTGGCAGCGGCCTCTCGCCGCGTCGGCGCGTGCGCGATCACTTTGGCAATCATNGGGTCAAAATTCACNCTGACCTCGGTACCGGCTTCGACGCCGGAGTCNAAACGGGCCTGNGACGATGGCTTCCATACNTGGATGGTNCCGGGNGANGGGAGGAAGTTCCTAGTCGGATCTTCGGCNTAGAGTCGGGCTTCGATCGCGTGCCCATCGATNGTCAAGNCATCTTGGTCGTAGCCGAGTTCTTCTCCCTCNGCGATTCGTANCTGTTCGCGCACGAGATCGAGNCCNGTNATGGCTTCAGTGACNGGGTGTTCTACCTGAAGTCTGGTATTAACTTCNAAAAACCAAAAGTCCTCNCCGTCGAGCAAGAACTCGACGGTGCCAGCCGAGGTATANCCNATCTTTTGTGCCGCTTTNACCGCNGCATTNCCCATTTGCTCGCGGANNGCGGGAGTTACCGCGGANGAAGGTGCCTCTTCGATAACCTTCTGATGGCGNCGNTGGATAGAGCACTCACGTTCNAANANNTGTACTANGTTGCCGTGGTTGTCTCCGAGGATCTGTATTTCGACGTGTCGAGANGCNGTCAGCCATCGTTCAAGAAACACGGTATCGTCNCCGAANGATGCTTCAGCTTCGCGACGCGCNCCTTCGANGGCGGCTTCTAGATCGGCNACANTTTCGACAACNCGCATCCCACGACCGCCNCCGCCGGCCGATGCTTTGACNAGGACNGGAAAACCGATCNCGTCGGCAGCTTTTGCTAGGTCGTCCCCGACATTGAGCTCGTGCGCAGGTAGGGTCGGTACACCGGCGTCGGTCATCGCCTGTTTGGCTGATAATTTGTCGCCCATTTGTTCAATCGCGTGGGTCGGTGGTCCTACCCAAGTAATTCCACGCTTCATGATGGCTTCGGCGAAGCGTGCGTTTTCCGATAGAAACCCGTAACCGGGGTGTACCGCGTCTGCCCCGGAGGCAGCGCAGGCTGCGTATACTTTTTCCGCATCCAGGTAGGTTTCTGCTGACGTTTGTCCTTGTAGTGCGATGGCACTGTCCGCTTCCTGAACGAAAGGCGCGTTGTCATCACCGTCTGCATAGACCGCGACAGTGGCGATGCCCATTTCATGGGCGGTGCGAAAAATTCTTCGTGCGATCTCACCGCGATTGGCGACCAACAAGCGTGTGATGGGTTTAATAATTACATCCGCCATGTGCCGAACTCCTTGGTGCCCTTGACGGCATCGTTTGCGACGGCGGAAAGTGCGAACCCGACAACGTCGCGGGTGTCTCTTGGATCGATCATGCCGTCGTCTGATACTCGGGATGTAGCGAAGAGGCCCTTCGATTGTTCCTCAGCGTTGGCCATGACGGCGGCTTCGCGTTGGGCGTTGGCTTCTTCGTCAAACTCTGCGCCGCGTCGCTCAGCGGATGCTTTTTGGATAATGGTCATCACGCCCGCCATTTGCTCCGGGCCCATGACGGCAATTTTTGCGGTGGGCCATATGAAGGTGAATTTAGTCCCAAACGCTCGGCCGCTCATACCGTAATTTCCGGCGCCGTACGATGCCCCGACGATCACTGTGATGTGCGGAACGGTGGAATTCGTCACCGCATTGATCATTTTCGAACCATTCTTCGTAATGCCGCCCTGCTCGAAATCCGTTCCCACCACATAGCCGGTGATGTTGTGAAGAAACAACAATGGCACGTCGACTTGATTACAGAGTTGAATAAACTGCGATGCCTTTTCTGAAGATTCGGACATCAGTGCACCGTTGTTACCCAAGATGCCAACGGGATAGCCGTGAATGGAGGCCCATCCGGTCACCAGTGTAGGTCCATACCGGGGTTTAAATTCTTCAAAACGAGAACCGTCGACGACGCGGGCAATGACCTCTCGTATATCAAAAGGTTTTTTTAGGTCCTCGCCGACGACGCCGAGAAGTTCTTGCGGATCGTGGATAGGTGGGTCTGCCGGTTTGCTTGGTCCGGGACCAAGTTTTCGCCAGTTGAGGTGCCCCACGACTTCACGCAGTAATCGAATACCATCCATTTCGTTCTGGGCGAGATAGTCTCCGAGCCCCGACGTGGACGTGTGCATGTCGGCGCCACCCAGCGGTTCCGGCTCCGCATCTTCGCCCGTTGCCATCTTCACGAGTGGTGGCCCGCCAAGTGAAACCATCGCCTGGTTCTTGACGAATATGTTGTAATCGCTCATTCCCGGTTGGTAAGCGCCGCCCGCGGTCGAAGCACCGAACACTAACGAAATAGTTGGTATTCGCATTTTCGATAGCTCGGTGATTTCATAAAAGAGACGTCCTGATTCGGCGAAATGTCCCTCCACCCGTAGAAGTGGGTCGACCGGCGTGCCACCACCGCCGCCACCACCACCGCCGCCACGCAGATCAGCGCCNGCGGANTCGACGAATTGCACGTANGGTAGNCGNTTCTCACGNGCGANNTCCAATCCNCGCATNAGNTTTTTNGAGTTGAAATGATTNAAGGCNCCGGCGCGGACNGANGGATCGTGGCCAAGAATGACNCACTCGACNCCCTCGATGACGCCCACGCCGACNACGAAACCGGAGCCTATTGCTACGTGCGAACGCCANGCCGCGAGNGGNCTGATTTCNAGAAANGGCGAATCGGGATCNAGNGCCCANGCGATTCGCTCNCGGATNGGCATCTTATTTCNTTTGGCAAGNCGNTCNAGNGCTTCGGCNCCNCCACCTNGNGCTGCNTCGGCGTATAGCTCGTCCATCTGCTCTAGCTTNNCGGTCATTTCTTCTTTGTTCTGTCGGAACTGCTCAGAACGTGTATCTAGCTGCGATTGAAGTACTGCCATGTTCTATTCCTCTAGCTACTTGGCGTAAGCGCGTTGAAACGCATCCCGTTCAGCAATGCGATCCCAGTACGTTTGAATATTAGGTGTAAAGGCCTCTTCGATGTCGAGAGATTTTGCTAATACCAACGCGTAGACGATGCATATGTCGGCAATCGTAAACCGCTGTGCACACAGGTACTCGCGTTCCGCGACTGCCTCGTCGACGCATCGGAGCCGGCCAAGAAACCATTTNCGGTAATCGTTGGCNACCTGNGGGTTTCTCTTCTCTTCGGGCTCTAATTGCGTGTAACGGAGCACCAGTGTCTGCGGAAANGTCAAGGTGGCATCGCTTCGATGCAACCAGTTCAGATATGCGCCGTAGTCTGGTTCCTCTCGCGATACCGCGAGATCCGTCGGACCATACGAATCGACAAGGTATTGGCTGATACCGGCCGATTCCGTCATGACGACATCGCCNTCGACTAAACANGGGACNGTGCCGAGNGGATTGACTTNGAGATANTCCTTCGCCAGATAGCGGGGCGGAAACGGTAACGTGATGAGTTCATANTCAAGGCCCATTTCTTCTAACGTCCAAAGCGGACGCATCGAGCGGGCGCGCTCGCAGTGATAAAGTTGAAGTGTCATCCNCCCTCCTAGTACGCGGTTCGAATTGGCAANCGGTTCCTTTTGCGGGACGCGNTCTTNCGCTNTCGNACTTGGATGCTGCCTTTACGCGGAACTTGGTCGCGAAAGTGCATCGCCTTCTCTCCAAGGAGAGATCTGTCCTTTGTAAACGCTTGGCCCGTTCCTNAAGTGTGCGGCCTCTTCGAACGTCTCGACGAACGGCATATCGTTTGGGTAGCACGCTTCGTCTCTCGGGAGCGGTCCGGCTTTGGACACGTGCCCTCGAAGCGNGTGCCCCACAACCTCCTCNGCNATGCAAGCNGCCTCGATNACCTTGTCGAGGTCGTAGCCCGTCTCTACCCCCATTTCGTGACAGAGGTTAACGAAATCTTCGGTAGGAACGTGTCCCGCTGCGCGACCGTTGCCACAATATGGACAGCCACCCATGCCACCAAGGGACGTGTCGAATTCAGTCGCGCCAAGCAGCAGAGCCTCGTAATAGCTAGCGATTGTCGCACCGCGCGTATTGTGCAAGTGCATGTGAAAGGTCTCGACGTCAGGATACTTGTCCCGGATAGNGGNAATGGTTTCGCGCACCGTGTGCGGCATGTTCCATCCCATTGCNTCCAGAAAGGAAACNCGATCGACCTTGATACCGGCGTTTCCCCATTTGCTCATCATGANGTCAATAAGNTCCATTCGNGTCTCAAGCGAAAAAGGNCCTTCGAAGTTAGATCCAAANGGNTTACCTANCGCGATTGAGCCTGCTTCGGCNCCAGCTTCCTTCGCCGAGGCGACCGACGCGTCCATGGCTGCGATTTGTTCCGCTTGGGTACGGTTGTANTTGCGTCGAGCAAAGGTGTCACANAGTTCGACNTGGGTACCAAATTTACGACCGCGGACGTTGATNTTGGGGAAATAGCCATCCGCTCGGTCAAACCCGCGNTTGTTAAACACGGCGGCNGTGTAGTTGATCCCNGGNTTTGGAACGAATGCATCGGCNAGNTCATCGATACACGCCATTGACGGNGTCCACTTTGGATGCGCAAACGAACCAATGGATATGTTTTTNGAACCCATTTCGCCGATGGCGTCTANGAGTCTCAGCTTTTCCGATACGGCAATGTCCGGACTTTCGATNTGAAGTCCCTCCCGCATNGTGTCGTCGAAGATGTTGACGNACTTCGGTAGTAAGTTACTCATGTCGCTCGCTTTCCCCTAATGTCTTATCTCCATATTTAGCAAGGGCGGGACCGTTTTAGCAAGCGCTTGGCGCNAGGCGTNTGCAAACGGGTACGGTACAGTNGGAATCGAGTTCGATATGCTCNCTGGACGTTTGATTTGATAGNTTCGAGCGAGAATTANTCCNGGAGGTGTCGTGAACGCAGTCGATATTTTNNTGCGTAAAGCCGAATCGATGGCGAACGTGNTCGAGACTCGCGCATTGGTCGCCGAGCGCAACGGAAAACTNCCTGANGAGACGGTGCGTGAACTCTCGGNTGAAGGGNTGTTTAGNNTGGTGAAGCCTGCAGCGCATGGTGGCAAGGAGCTNAACGCGGCGGCCGTATTAAAGGTATGTGCGGCGTTAGGCAAAGGGTGTGCCTCAACCGGCTGGGTCGGGTGCGTTTTTAATGTTCACCACTGGGTGGCNGCGTTGTATCCCGAGCAGGCACAGGGGGAGTACTTCGGACAAGACGACGTGCTGTCTTCGGCGTCGTTCGCTCCATCCGGGACAGCGATCGCTACTGAGGGTGGTTATCGTGCGACCGGGCGCTGGTCTTTTGCTTCCGGCGTCGATTATGCCGATTGGTGTTTTTTNACGTCGCTAGTCAGTGAGCCGCACGACGGCGATCCTACGGGACCATATTTTTTGATGGTTCCTGCGGCCGACTATCACATTGACCATGACTCATGGCAGGTGTCAGGACTTCGAGCCACGGGTAGCAAAGACGTTGTTCTCGACGANACGTTCGTGCCGATGCATCGGGCTTGTTTCTTGCCGTCTCTTTTGTCGGGAAATAGTCCGGGCTCAAAAATTCATCGAGGATCTCTCTTCCANNTGCCAGGGCATCCGTTCTTGGTCGCGGTATTAGCGACACCGGTCCTTGGAGCGGTTCANCGCGGCGTTGAATTGTTTCGAGACCGAATTGTTGAGCGGCGCTTCTCGCTCACCGGCCAACGGCAAGCTGAGCAACCGGCTGCAAAAGTNGCACTAGCCGAAGCCGATGCCTGCGTGACGGCTGCCCAAGCGCTTTTGGAGAACACATTTAGTACCATCGAACGGCTTGTGCCNGANGCNTCACTGGTACAACAAGCNCGGATTCCGCGNGATACGGCGTTTGCAATGCAACTNCTGGTTCGGGCGATTGATNTAGTGTTCGAGAATGTCGGCGGTGCGGCNTTGCAAGAATCCAACCCGATCCAGCGAATATGGCGGGATGTCCATGCNGCGAAGGCACATGCGGCGGTCAATTGGAACACGCAAGCCCTTGCCTGGGGTGAGCTTAGTCTAGACGATGCGAATTAACNGGCGGATCGTTGTTACACACTAAAAAGGGGGCATGCGATGACGATGGAGGGAAGTGGGAATGCGATTGGTCCGCTGATTGATGCGGATGGCCATGTACTCGAACCAGCTGATACCTGGCAGAACTACATTGATCCTAAATTTCAAGACCGCGCGATTCGGATCGAGTTAGATGCAGATGGCCGTGAACGTTTACTGTTCGATAACAAGCCCTTCGAATTTTTGAAAGGCAATCTCGGTGGGCTTGGAGGAATTGATCTCGAGAAAGGAGGGCTGGGCCTCCAGACGCGCGACTATACCTATGCCGAAGGATCGCCCCCTGGTGGATACGACCCCGCGGCGCGCATTGAGGTGTTGGACCAAGAAGGGATCGATCGGGTGCTCCTATACCCAACCATCGGTATTTGTTGGGAGGGCAACGTTTCGGACCCTTTGCTAGCGACGGCGTATACGCAGGCGTACAACCGGTGGATTGTTGATTTTTGCAGTCATGATCCTCAACGGCTGTACCCTATCGCACATATTTCCCTTATCGATCCGGAAGGGGCCGTTGAAGAAGTCGTCCGCGCAAGAAAAGCGGGGTGCGTGGGGGTCTATCTGTCGCCCGACCTTGAGGCCAGGAGTGGCAAAGCGTTTATCGATCCAGCATTCGATCTTTTTTGGAGTACCGTTCAGGATCTTGAGATGCCCGTAGGGTTTCATGTAGTTGTTCGTGACAACCCCGCTTTCTCTCGATTCTCGACACCGGGTACGCCGGGGGACGGTCTATTTTTCTTCGCGTTTCTAGCGATTGATGTAATGGCTGCCTTTACGTCCATGATCTCGTCGGGGATTCTGGAGAAATATCCTCGACTGAAATGTTCCGTATTAGAGGCTGGTGGAAACTGGATTTCGGCCTGGCTGGATCGGATGGACCACAAGTACGAAGTCATGTCTTCTGTCGTGCCGTTGTCGATGAAACCGAGTGAGTATTTTTTTCGACAGTGCCTGATCGCGATGGACCCTGACGAAGGGATGAACGCTGAGGTCATCGATCACATCGGAGCCGATTATGTGATCTGGGCTTCGGACTACCCTCACATTGATGCATCGTACGGGGTGGCGAAAGAAATGATCGAAAGCGTTCAATCGCTGTCACTCGATGCTCAGCGGAAAGTCCTAGGGGGTAATGCTATACGTTTCTATGGGCTTCCTGATTGACCACGCTTGGTTACGGTAAAGGAGAGCGACACGAAAGTTGGCTGGGCCTTCTCGAGGAGGACATCATTGAGCCCGACCTGCCCATTATTGATCCCCACCATCACCTTTGGCATCGCCCGGACAGTACGTACCTGCTACCCGAACTGGTAGCAGACGTAACATCAGGTCACCGCGTAACTGCTACGGTATTCGCCGAATGTCGGTCGATGTATCGGGCGCTCGGACCCGAACATCTAAAACCTGTCGGCGAGACCGAGTTCGTTGTTGGGATCGCAGCAATGAGCGCCAGTGGCAACTACGGCGACGCAAAATTATGTGGCGTTTTTTTTGGTGGCGTGGACTTTCTGGCCGGTGAGGGAATTGGAAGGACAATAGATGCACATACCGTACGGGGCGGTGGTAGGTTTCGAGGCGTGCGGTTGTCGTGTGGGTGGGATGCGGATCCCAGAATCCCGAACATTACACCGAACGGGGGCTTACTGGCCGATTCGAGGGTGCGTAATGGAATCAGTTTACTGGCGTCGCGGGGCTTGTCCTTGGACGTTTGGTTATACCACACGCAGCTTCTAGAACTGGCTACGTTATTGGATGAGTGTCCGGGTATCTTGGTTGTTCTCGACCATGTTGGTTCGCCCATCTTAGGAGGTGGTTACAAAGACAAGCACGATGAAGTTTTTGCGGATTGGCGAAAATCCTTGGCGGAAGTTGCCAAGCGACCCAACGTATTTGTTAAGTTGGGCGCATTACCGATTCGGAGGCCGATCGAAGCATTTTCGACATCAAAACCGCCTAGCTCCGTCGATGTTGCCGAAAGCTGGCGACCTTGGATCGAAACGTGCATCGAACTTTTCGGCCCGTCACGGTGTATGTTCGAAAGCAACTTCCCGGTCCAAAAGAACTGGTGCAGTTATGCTGTGGTATGGAATGCATTCAAACGCCTAACGACGGCTATGAGCCCGGACGAAAAACTGGATCTATTTCAAGGAACGGCGAGTCGAGCCTATCGAATTTTGGAGTAACCGTTGATCGACGATAGTCACCACAAGCATAACTTTCATACCCACACGTTTCGGTGCAAGCACGCGAAAGGAGATGTTGACGATTATTGTCGGCGGGCGCTTGAACTTGGAATGGAGACGCTTGGTTTTTCTGATCACACGGCATTGCCTGACGACCGTTGGCTTGTGGCTCGGATGCCGTACGCAGAACTCGATAATTATGTTGCAGCCATTGACCGCGGTCGTGTCGACTTTCCAAAACTCAAAATATTAAAAGGCATGGAGTGCGAATACGTGCCCGCATTTAGAGCCTTTTACTCAGAGGAGCTGATTGGTCAATACGGGTTCGAATTTCTCGTGGGAGCGTCACATTTCTTCCTTGCTGACGGAGAATGGGTGGGCACGTATGGTGGAACGACCGACGCTGCTAGTCTTCGAGCCTACGCGGACTACACAGTCGACATGATGCGCTCAGGATTGTTCGATTTCATCGCACATCCCGACCTTTTTGGTAACTGTTATGCAACATGGGATGCCGACACGGCCGCGTGCTCAAGAGACATTTTGGAGGCAGCACGCGATCTTGATGTAGGCATGGAGATCAATGCCCTCGGTATGCGCAAGCAGGCACGCCAGAAGGCCGAAGATCCGTTCCCGTTGTACCCGTGGAGACCTTTTTGGGAACTCGCAGCGGAGGTTGATGCCCCAGTGATCGTCAATTCTGATGCGCATCGCCCGGAGGATTTGCAGGGATTGACCGGCAAAGCGTATGGGTTACGGGACGAATTAAAATTGAGAGAAATGGATATCGAAGCGTTGTGCGCCCGCGGACATTGATCGACGTGGGTCGCGATCGTAAGAATACAAACCTAGGAGCTGCCGCATGCAAATAGAACAGATCTGGACCGGGAACGCTTACCGCAATTTCAATTATGTGTTGGCGTGCGATGACACTGGAGAAGCGCTTGCCATCGACCCTCTGGATCACGAGAAATGCCTTGCGAGGGCGCGTGATCGTGGATGGGAGATTACCCAGATTCTCAACACGCACGAGCACGGCGATCATACTGGTGGTAATGCCGCAATGGTCGCGGCGACAGGCGCTAAGGTCCTCGCTCATCAGAACGCCGTATCGAAAATTAGCGGTATGGATGTTGGCCTGGAAGCTGGCGACGTCGTGAAGATTGGGCGCAGCGTTGAGCTTGTCGTGCTCGATACGCCGGGACACACCATGAGTCATATCTGTCTATTAGCGCAAACCGATACACCGGCACTATTTTCCGGTGACACTTTGTTTAATGCGGGCGCGGGAAATTGTCATGGTGGAGGTCATCCAGAAGAGCTTTACGAAACGTTTGTGTCACAACTTGATCGGTTGCCGGCGGATACGGAGATTTATCCAGGCCACGACTACATCACGAATAATCTAGCTTTTACACTGGATCGTGAACCAGACAACGAGGCCGCTTCGCGGCTGCACAAAGAACTCGAAGGATCCTACGATCCAGCGAAGCCGCTGGTAACTTCGCTTGAGCTCGAACGTGACATCAATACGTTTTTCCGCTTAACGAGCCCGACAGTTATTGCGCGCCTTCGGGAAACATTCTTCGATTTGCCCGATCGACCGTCACCGAAAGAAGTGTTTCTCAAACTGAGAGAATTGAGGAATAGTTGGTAGTCCGGCGATTAGGACAACGAGAGCACTGGCTGATTTGTCCTTCTTGAAAGTTGGCGATCAGTGCCGACGTCATCGAAAACGGCGCGCCCATAGTTGGTACAAGGCGGTTCGAATGAATAAAGCTATTGCTATGACCCTGATGTTGGCATGGTCGGCTGGGTTGCAAGCAGAGTCCTGGGTTCTTGACAACGGATCATCCCACTTGAGCTTTGTGACCGTGAAAGCCGGAGATTTGGCCGAGGCCCACCGGTTCAGAACGTTATCGGGAGAAGTCTCGATCGATGGAACCGCCGCAATTGTCATTGACCTCGCCAGCGTTGATACGCTCATACCGATTCGCGATGAACGGATGCGGGAGCATCTCTTCCGAACCATTCAGTTTCCGAAAGCAATTGTGTCGCTCCAGTTCGATCCAGAACAGATCACGT
>PBGU01000017.1 GCA_002719135.1 Gammaproteobacteria bacterium | reverse complement strand
GGCCATCTCCTGGGAGCCGCTGGGGCCGTTGAGGGAGCTGTCTGTGCACTGGCGCTACGTCACCAAGTTGCTCCGCCGACTATTAATCTCGATCACCCTAGCGATGATTGTGATCTCGACTACATACCTCATACCGCGCGTGATATGACGATTGGTGCTGCACTTTCGAATTCGTTTGGGTTCGGCGGTACCAACGGAACGCTGATCTTTTCACGGCTGTAGTTAGGCTACGTTCTTCGATTACTCTTTTTATATCTCCCCTCGGTCGTTGCAACGTGGCACGATCGTTACTGAGGGCAAAGAATTGGAGCGAAATATTGCGGCGAATAATCGCTGTACTCGCATCTATCTTTATCGTCGTTCTTGGCGCCTGGTGGTTCATGGAAAGCTGGGCTGGGCGTCCGGTCGCACTCGATTCTCCGGTAACCCTAGTCATTGAGAGAGGGGAGAGTTTTTCGGCCATCGGCCATCGACTTAGCGCCAATGGAATCGTCGATAGCACACGCCGGTTGACGGCAAGGGGCCTAATGCGTGGATTAACCGGTTCGATGAGGGCAGGAGAATATCGTTTCGAATCGAACCAATCGCCAGATCGGGTCCTTGATCGGATCGCGTCAGGCGATGTATTGGTGCGTTCGATTCAGATTGTTGAAGGCGAGACCTTTTCGGTCACGCGTAAAAAGCTCCTCAATTCACCCGGTCTCATGTTTGACCTTGGCTGCGCTACCGTGATTAATGTTCTCAATTCGCTTGAACTAGCCGACGCTCATGGTGAGGGCCAATTTTTTCCGGACACCTACCACTATATTCGTGGTGATCGAGCATCCGAAATTCTTGTTCGTGCGTGGGAACGAATGCGCTTTCAGTTAAATAGAGCGTGGGAAAATCGGGCCGTTGACCTCCCTTTAACGATTCCGTATGAGGTTCTGATTTTGGCGTCTATCATTGAAAAAGAATCTAGTATCGAGGATGACCGACGAAAGATCGGTGGCGTTTTTAATCGTCGATTAAAGCAGGGTATGCGATTGCAAACTGATCCTGCGGTTATCTACGGATTAGGCCAAGCATTCGATGGGAACCTGACGCGTGCTGACCTAAAAAAGGATGGTCCTTACAACACCTATACTCGACGCGGTTTACCGCCGACGCCCATTGGCTCGGCAGGACGTACGGCTTTACATGCAGCCACACATCCGAGTTCCGGGACGGACCTATACTTCGTGGCCCGAGGAGATGGATCTTCTGAGTTTTCGGATACTCTCGATGCGCATTTGAAAGCGGTTCGGCGATATCAATTGCGGGGCGATCAATGACACGTGGTCGATTCATTACGTTGGAGGGAGTTGAAGGCGTCGGTAAATCCACAAATATCGAGTTCCTTCGCGAGTTATTAGAACAAAAGGGAATCGACGTTCTGGTGACCCGCGAGCCTGGCGGAACACCGCTCGCCGAAGACGTTAGAAAAGTATTACTTCAAATGCGCGATGAATCGATGGACCCGATAACGGAAGCGTTGTTGATATTCGCTGCACGGTCTCAACACGTGTCAACCGTTATTGAACCGGCGTTGAATGATGGACTATGGGTACTTTGTGACCGATATACCGATGCAACATACGCATATCAAGGCGGCGGTCGTGGCGTGCCGCTTGATACTTTGGAGCGCCTTGCCGAGTTAGCGCAAGGATCACTTTGGCCCGATTTAACGATCTTTTTGGATGCGCCGGTGAACATCGCACTTGGGCGAATCGCTGACCGACAACACGACCGGTTTGAATCTGAAGACAATGAGTTCTTCGCGAGGGTGCGGGCCGGCTATCTTGCGATCGTGGAAAGGGAGGAGCGGGCAGTACTAATCGACGCGACAAGATCGTTGGAAGATGTTCAGTTGCGGCTGGCGGAGCTCATCAACAACTTTTTGGAGCCTTTGGGTTGAGTGGACTCGCGCCGTGGATGCAGTCGGGGTTCGACTATGTCAGTTCTTTAAACACATCCGGACGACTACCCCACGCGATACTGATTGATGGTCCGGGTGGTTGCGGAGAAGCAGAGCTAGCTGGCGAGATCGCGCTGATGCTGATAGATCGTAGTGGCGATCCGCGTACGGTTGCTCATCCAGATTTTCGTTGGATCGAAGCAGAAAACGGTGCCATTAAGGTCGATCAAATTCGAAGTCTCATCGACTTTATGCAACAAACCGCTCAGGCGGGGGCTTTGAAAGTGGTGGTGCTGGAAGACGCTCAGAAAATGAACCTGAACGCCGGGAACGCATTGCTAAAGATCCTCGAGGAACCGCCACTCGGTAGTCACTTGATATTGGTAACTGAAGCAAAGAGCGTGATGTTGCCCACCGTCATCAGTCGTTGTCAGCGAGTTTCTATAAGAAGACCAACCCGAGAGGTTGTGGTGAGGTGGCTGTTGGAGCAAGACGTAACGGCTGAAAAGGTTGAACCGCTATTAATTGAATACGGGCGCGCGCCTTTTCACGTTCTTGAAGCGATTCATGCAGAGAGAAAGTCGCTCTGGCCTGCACTCAAGGCTGCGAGGGATCGACGGAATAGTGTGAGCGACGTTGTTGATAGCTTGCGCNACGAGGACCTCGTCGAAATTTTGGCTCGATGGGCACGGTTTCTGCATCGATTGGTCGTTGAAGATAGAGTCGGATCCGAGGGCGTNGATTTCTTTGACGACCTGATCGACACGAGGCGCATGGCNTTGTCGAACTCTGGATTGAATCGNCCGTTGCAGTTGGAACGCTTGATGTTTAAATGGCGCGAATTAGTGATTCGAGATCGCCAGAAAAATTGATTAGAGCTGGCGAACCGCATGGGCGTTCAATACGAATTAAGGAGTTAATTCCTGACGAATTCCGTTTCGAATAATCGGTAATGGGTTTCAACCATGCCGAGATGACGGTAGGTCGCTTGCGCGTCGTCATTATCCTTTTCGACATACAGGCGGATTCCCGCGGCCGTTGGATCTTTTGATGCGAGGGAGAGAACGTGATGATGCATTGCCGAGTACACGCCAAGTCGACGGTGTGCAGAAGTAACGTAAACGCTCTGGATCCACCAAAATCGACCATTACGCCAATCGCTCCATTCCCAGGTGAGCATTAGCGTTCCCACCGGTTTACCGGCAATTTCAGCGAGGATATAAAGAGCCAGGTCCTCAGATGAAAGGGCGGTAGNAATCCCGTGTCTCAAAGTGTTCTCGTCTAGACCTTTGTCTTCGCTTTCGGAGGCCATCGCGATCTGAAACCTGACCAACACTTCGAGGTCTGCTTTGGTAGCCATACGTATTGCTATGTTGTTAGAGACCGTCATGTGCTATCGACGCGAATCGGTTGCAACGAGGTTCATTGCGCCAACGCTTTGTCGAATACCGGGCGCGTTAGGTTTTCGTGACCGTCTTGCGTCGCCAGAATGTTGTCCTCGATCCGAATGCCACCGAAAGGCACAAACGAATGAACGCGGTCTCGATTGATATCGGCGGGATTTTCAACGGCGTCAATGAGCATCGGGATGAAATAAATCCCGGGTTCGACGGTGAAAACTTGATTGGCCTCGATTTGTCGGTTCAAACGCAAGTTGGGGAAGCGGTCCGACGGGCTCCTATTTTCGGCTTGAGGCGCNGTTAATCGACCGCCAACGTCGTGGGTCTGCAAGCCGAGTAAATGACCAAGACCGTGTGGGAAAAAAGCATCGGTTATCCGTTGATCGAACGCCGCTTCTGCAGAACAAGTCACGAATCCAAATGCGACCAACAGTTCGGCGATATCGTGATGCATTCGTTCGTGGAGATCTAGGTAGCTTAACCCTAGATCAATATCGCCGATTAGGGCTTGTTGTTTCTCGTCGAGTGCATTGATGAGACTGTCGAAATCGTCCCCGGGCATTGCGCTGTAGGTTCTCGTAATGTCGCTGTGATACCCATTAAATTTGCCGCCTGCGTCGATCAAAAAACTGTGTACGCGCTTTGGCGCCGCTCTATCGTAGTGCTGGTAGTGAAGGGTGCCCGCATGTTCGTTCAACGCGATGATGTTCGGGTAGGGAAGCTCGCTTTCGGTTTGCTTGCTGGCGTCAAGGTAGGCCATGTGAATGTCGAACTCGCTGGCTCCCGACAAGAATGCGCGATGCGCCGCCAGATGTCCGCGCACGCCGATTTCGGTGGCCCCCCTCATGTTGATAATTTCAAACTCTGTTTTAAACGAGCGACCGTAATCGAGCTGGTCGACGAATGGCCGGACATCGTCCGTCGTTATCACGAGATTGTTGGCGAGTTCCGTGTCAGGTCCAACGTAGGCGATGTTGGTCAGTGCACGCGTTGCCGCAACGATACCCTCGATTTGATTTTCTGATTCTTGGTATACCGCCACGTCGAAGACGCCGTCGGTCCAGGGTGGGACCGAGGGTGGCACGTACCAAAAGTCATCCGGCTGGTAAAAAAATAATTTTGGCGTTATGCCGGGACGAACAAGTAATACCGCATCTTCGGTCAGGGGTTCGGGTACCCACCGCGCAAAGTGGGGATTGGGCCGGAATGGAGGACTTTGATCGTCGGCAAAGTAATACGAGTTGGTTCCGGCAGGGACGAGCGCGGCGTCGAACCCATGTTCATCCAGCGCACGCGCCCATTCCGCACATAAGGATTCGATGTGGTGATTGAAGCTGGTCCGATCGAAGCTCAAATTAATGCCTGTTGATCTGAATAGTGTCTGGGAGATTGTAGCCTAGGCTGTGATTGTCGCGGCTCTTCATGATATACATAGCGGCTATTCCAGCGCGCAATAACGGGGAGCACTATGGGTGATTATGCCTACGCGGCACCTACGAGCCTTGAAGAAGCTCTGTCGGTGCTTGAGTCTCAGGCAAACGATGGACAACGTACCCAGATACTTGCAGGGGGCACCGATGTTCTNGTGCAGATGCGATCCNTCGACAAAGAACCACGNACNCTTGTTGATATAAAANACATAGCCGAGACCAANGNGTTATCCATTGGTNCNGACGAGATNTTCATCGGTGCAGCGATACCGTCGGCGGCGCTTAACGANAACGATGAACTGAANGGACTTCTTCCGGGACTCATNGAGGCTGCAGATCTAATNGGTTCGACGCAGATCCAAGGACGCGCCACTATCGGNGGGAACCTTTGCAATTCGTCTCCNGCGGGCGACACNATTCCTGCGCTGATGNCGTTGTCTCNGCGGTTTGTGTNATCGCTTCACCNGGTGGCNCNCGAGAGGTNGCNGTGGNAGATTTTGTGACCGGCGTCGGANAGAATTGTTTGGNATCGAACGAAATTCTTNTNGGTCTCAAGATTCCGNGGCCNGGAAACAACTCTGCTGACGCGTACTTGCGGTTCATCCCACGTACTGAAATGGANATNGCTGTTGCGGGAGCGGGCGTNGCNCTTACGCTTGACGANGGGGGGACNTGTACGTCGGCNAGGGTCGCGATTGGAGCNGTTGCTCCGACGGTACTTNTAGTTGAAGCGGCNTCNNCGGCATTGGTTGGAACGAAAGTTGATGATGANGCGCTTAACGCGGCCGCAGCGGCGTGTTCCGATGCGGCNTCACCGATNACGGATAAGCGNGGNACGGTCGAATACCGNAAGAAAGTTGTNGGCGTNCTTTGCAAGCGNGCAGGCGNTATNGCACGCGANCGNGCNTCCAGTTAGTAGGAGAATTAAATGAGTAAATTACACGTAACCACCAGCGTAAATGGACAACCNGAAGAAGTCCTTTGCGAGCCTCATCAATCGCTNCTTGACGTGTTNCGCGATGAGCTTGGGTTGACNGGNACCAAAGAAGGTTGCTCGACGGGCGACTGCGGTGCTTGTTCNGTNACGCTGGATGGACGCCTGGTTTGTTCGTGCTTGGTNCTTGCNGCGGAAGCAGAAGGTAAAGAGGTAGGGACCATCGAGGGAGTTGCNAATCCAGATGGTCTACACGTACTACAACAGAAGTTTTTGGAGCACGCCGCATTGCAGTGCGGCATTTGTACTCCTGGATTCATCGTTGCAGCAAAGGTTCTTTTAGAGCGCGATCCCAATCCAGACGAAACGACCATTCGATACTGGCTTGCNGGCAATCTTTGTCGTTGCACGGGCTACGACAAGATCATTCGCGCTGTCCAGGACGCCGCGACCGAATTAGCACACGAAGCATAGGGGATACGAGATGGCAGAAGCTCACGATCTGAAAGTAATTGGGACTCGACCAGTACGTCCTGACGGTGTGGAAAAAGTCACGGGACGCGCGAATTTTGGAGCCGATCTGAGCCTCCCGGGGATGATTCATGGCAAGGTTCTGCGCAGTCCGCATGCGCATGCGCGTATCAAGAGCGTTGATGTTTCGGGCGCGCTGGCAATGGAAGGCGTGCTGGCGGCCGTATCCGGTAGTGATTTCGCCGAACAGACCGACGATCTTGGTCGAAATGTCATCGCTAGGGACAAAGCGCTCTACCATGGTCATGCGGTTGCCGCGGTCGCTGCGACGACACCGCTATTGGCGGAACAAGCGCTGGATGCAATCAAAGTCGACTACGACGTGCTTGAGCCGGTGCTTTCGATTGATCAGGCGATTGCGGACGGCGCCACGCTAGTCAACGAAGAAATGCATACCAATGGTGATGCGTCGCAACCTGCGAGCAACGTTGCGGCAATCACCAAGTTTGAGCGTGGTGATGCTGAGAAAGGGTTTGCTGAAGCCGATGTCGTCGTTGAGGGCGAATTCCGAGTGCCGATGGCACACCAAGGCTATATTGAACCGCATGCCTGTACGGCGACCATTAATGAAGAGGGTAAAATTACGGTTTGGTGTTCTACCCAGGGACACTTTGATGTTCGAACCCAAACTGCAGCGATACTCGGCACAAGCATAAGCAAGATAAAAGTCATCGCTTCTGAAATTGGTGGCGGATTTGGCGGCAAGCTAAGTGTCTACCTTGAGCCACTTGCGGTGAAGTTGTCGGAGCTCTCGAATCGTCCTGTTCGGATGGTCATGAACCGGGAAGAAGTTTTCCGTGCCACTGGCCCAACCTCAGCGACATGGTGCAAGGCAAAAGTTGGTGCAAAGAAAGATGGCACCATCACTGCGGCGACAGCCTGGCTTTCCTATGAGGCAGGAGCGTTCCCTGGCGCACCAGTGGGTCCTGGCTGTATGTCGGTGCTGGCGCCATATGACCTCGAGAACTTCAGTATCGAAGGCCTTGACGTATTGGTGAATAAACCTAAAGTTGCAGCTTATCGAGCGCCGGGAGCGCCTCAGGCCATGCACGCGATGGAATGCGTGATCGATGATCTTGCTCGTGAACTTGGTATGGACCCGATTGACTTGCGGCTTAAGAATGCTGCTGATGAGGGAACCCAGGCTCCGTATGGTCCTAAATTCCCTGCGATCGGGCTGAAAGCATGCCTTGAGGCTGCTAAGGCACATCCCAATTACACGGCCCCGGTACCTGAGGGTTGCGGTCGTGGGGTGGCGTGTGGTTTTTGGTTCAACATCGGGATGCAATCCAGCGCCGAAGTACTGATTCGAGAGGACGGGACCGTGATCATCAATGAGGGGAGTCCCGATATCGGTGGATCGCGCGCTTCGATGTGCTTGATGGCGGCCGAGACGCTAGGAATTCCCTACGACAGAATTAACGCGCATGTGGCCGATACGGAGAGTACGGGCTATTGCAACATGACGGGCGGTAGCAGAACGACGTTCGCGACAGGGATGGCCGTTGTCCAGGCTTGTGAGGACATCATCGCACAATGCAAGGAACGTGCCGCGATGACGTGGGACATCGACGCTGACCAGGTCGACTGGGATGACGGACAAGCAGTACCGAAGCCTGGCGTCAATGCGGACGTCGACCCCTTGTCTCTTGCAGATATAGCCAGAGCCTGGGGACGTACTGGGGGCCCAATACTTGGACGAGCCAGTGTTAATGCGCAAGGTGCGGGTGCAGGGTTTTCGGTTAATTGGACCGACCTGGCGGTGGATCGAGAAACCGGTAAGGTCGATGTGAAGGCATACACCGCGATTCAGGATGCCGGTCGCGCGATACATCCAGCATACGTTGAAGGGCAGATGCAAGGCGGAGCCGCACAAGGTCTGGGCTGGGCGCTCAATGAAGAGTACATCTATGACGACAATGGCGTGATGGAAAACGCTGGCTTTCTTGACTATCGCGTTCCGGTCGCGTCCGACTTGCCGATGATCGATACGCAAATTGTTGAGGTTCCTAATCCGACACATCCATACGGTGTGCGCGGTGTGGGCGAGACTCCAATCACGGCACCATTGGCCGCGACATCGAATGCGGTGCGCGATGCGCTAGGATTTCGTGTGTCGGAATTGCCTATGTCGCCGCCGCGGTTACTCGAGGCGATTGATTCGCAGGAAGGCTGACAACACGGGAAGGGGGGTCAGCCTCTTTGGCCCCCTCACGCTTGTCCATCCATGATTAAGGTCGTATTCCCTGATCACCTCATGCCAAATACCGAGGGCGTGAGGGAGACCGAGGTGGATTGCGATAGTTACCGTTCGTTGGTGCGTGAGTTAGATAAGCGCTGGCCTGGGATTGAGGACGTACTGGCGAAAACGGCGGTTGCGATTAACGGACAGATATATCAGGACGCGTGGTTGGAAACGATAGCGCCGTCCAGCGAAGTATTTTTCATGCATCGAATCGAAGGCGGTTAGGTCTGCGTTTTCAGTTCCAATGCGGAAAACCCAAGTACTCGTGATAGCGAATGGGTAAAAGTCGAGATCCGTCGTGCCTAAGTTGATTAATCTCGGTTCACTTTGTGTCGACAACGTGTATTCCGTCGATACGATTGCAACCGTGGGAGAAACCGTTGCCAGTCGGAACCACGCGGTTTTTCCGGGCGGCAAAGGGCTCAATCAATCGTTGGCAGCGTCAAAAGCCGGCGCCGAGGTTCACCATATTGGTTGTGTTGGCGAGGACGGGGATTGGCTTAAGGAAGTACTGGCTGAAGCGGGTGTGAACGTTTCCAATGTACGACGGATTGAGACGCCGACTGGGCACGCGGTTATCCAAGTGGATTCGACAGGACAAAATTCTATTGTGATCAGTGGTGGTGCCAATCGCTCGATTCAAGGGCTAGACCGGGACGTTGCTTTCGCGTTGTTACAGCCGGGTGACTGGTTGCTATTGCAAAACGAGATCAATGACATAGAGGCCGTGCTCAAGGAGGCCGGAGATCGCGATGTCAACGTCGCATTCAATGTGGCTCCAGTGGATGGCCGCGAACAGAACTATCTGCTCGACGCCGTTCGTTTGCTGATCGTTAATGAGGTCGAAGCGGCAGCGTTGGCTCGAAAAACTGTTCCCGATGCTGCCCTTGACGCGTTATGTAGTCGTTTTCCAACGGCCCACATCGTATTGACACTCGGCCGAGAAGGCTTAATGCATGGGATCGGGGGTCACCGCGAAAAACTTGCTGCCTACAGGGTTGAAGCCGTGGACGAAACCGCTGCAGGCGACGCGTTCGTTGGCTACTTAATGGCCGGACTCTTATCGGGAGAGGAGTATGCGAAGGCATTGCTACTGGGCTCTGCCGCGGGTGCGTTAGCCGTGACCCAAGAGGGCGCGGCGAGTTCTATTCCCGAGTACGCCGACGTCTTGGCGATACTGGATTCGAACTAGAAACGAATTCCGGTCGCTTTTTCTAGGTCTTTGATGGCTTGGTCTTCTTCGATGACCTTGATGGTGGTCATGCCGAGCGCCTTCGCCGGTTTCAGATTGATACCGAGATCGTCCAAAAAAACACAACCGTCGGGTCCCACGCCCATCCGGTCACAGGCGATTTCGTAAATGCGAGGATTGGGTTTTCGCACCCCCTCAACGCTGGATTCGACGATGACATCAAATAGCGCCATGACCGATTGAGATGCGGCAGCTTTGGCTTCGTCCCTCGCCATGCTGGGGCCTTCGCCGGACTTCATGTTGTTGGTAATGCAACCAACTTTGAAATGTTCCTTGCACTTTTTTAGTACGCTGACCATGCGAGGTCGCAATTCACCGGAAAGTAACTCGAGCACGCGCACACCGCGGACAGCATGCCCTAGCGACTCACTTTCTCGTTCAAAGAGTTGATCGAATTGTTCGGCCGTGATTGCGCTTGATTCAAATTGTGCCCATGCATTGGTCGTGGGATTGGTCGAATTGACTCGTCGAATAAAGTCTGTGGGGAGGTTGTGGGCGGCTTCGAATCGATTGAACGCCTCAAAAGGGCTGGTCGTAAGAACTCCCCCGAAGTCCCAAAGAATGGCTTCGATAGACGTCAAGGGTTTCAATTTTCTTGATCGAGGAGGAACGCGTTAATTTCTCGAACAAGTATCTCGGGATTGTCGATTTCGGGTAGGTGGCCTGCATCCTCAATCTCGATCGTGCGCACCGGGCCCTCGATTCCCTCGGCGAAAACCGCGTTATAGGCAGACGGAAGGACACGATCTTCCGCGCCTCGGACCAATAAGGTTGAGTTGTGGATCCGGTGAAGGCGTGACGTAACGCCCGTGTTACCGAAAGGAAAAAGAAACCGTGCAGCGGCTTCCATCGACCGTGTCTGCAAAAGTGACCACTCGATTTCATCGCCGTCTGCCGGCATCTCCCATATGGCATCCCACCGCTCAGGATGGCTGCAGACAAGATTCGGAATACTTTTAGGGCCGGGTACCTGTGCCCAAATATCAGCGGCTGGGTCGTCCTCGAGGAAGACGCCAAACGGTGCGATGAGGACTAGGCGCCGGACTTGGGTTTCAACGAGACTCGCGATTTCGCTTGCGAGCGCACCGCCAACGGAACTGCCGATAAGATCGAACGTTGGTTCATCTAGTAATTCGAGAGTTTCGAGAGTGTGGACAACCCAATCGTATAGGGAATCGAGGTGCCTAAATTCGGTGGCTCCAGGGAAACCAGGTAGCGAAGGCACGATGACTCGGCGGTTTTTTGCCAGTCCTTCCAGGAATGGAGTCCATGCGGGGATGCCGCCGATCCCAGCAAGAAACACGACGGGAACGTCGCTCCTGCCTTCTTCCAAGACGCGAACTTCGCGATCTCGTATCGTTAACGATCGGGTCTCTGGCATTAAGCGACCTCAGCAGGCAAAGAACGCTCGCTGAGTGGCTGCGGCCACCACGCGTCATTCCATTGATCGTCGAACAGGTCTGAGATCTGCGGCATAACGCGTTCGGCGTACAGTTTGGTATTGTATTTAGCTAAATCGGTCGACATGTTGCCGAATTGGCAAAGCAACATCAGATGACCGACGTTCAGATTGGTACAGACTTCACGGATTCTCTCCGCGACTTGATCTGGGTCGCCAGCGATGACGTAACCCAGATCGAGAATGTCTTTCCACTCGCGTGCAGCCCCTGTCGGACCCGCGGATTTTTGCGCTGCAAGCGCCACCTGCGATTGAACTTTGGCACGAATGGTCGCTTCGGACTGGTACCCTGCCGGCGATGCCCACTTGGGATTGACGTGGAGGCATCGTCCGTAAAAGTACTCGGCCGACTCTTTGTAGAGTTCAAGCGCTTCTTTTTCGGTTTCTCCGACCGCTACAAATTGTAGGAATCCCGCGCGGTATGGGTTTCGGTCTTTACCGAGCTTGTCCATTTCGTCCCAAAAACCTTTCATGGTGGCTTCGCCGGCCTTGTAACCAAAGTACGAGAGATAGCAGTAGACATAATCCATTTCTGCACACCAGCGCCAGGTTTCAACTGACCCGCCTCCCGGTATCCACACGGGCGGATGCGGCTTTTGTATGGGTCGTGGCCACACGTTCACGTATCGGAGTTGGTTGAACCGACCGTCAAAAGAAAAGGTTTCGTCTTCCTGCCAAGCCTTCATCACGATGTCGTGAGCCTCGTAGTAACGTTCGCGCAATTTGGACGGGTTCTGTGCATACGCGAAGATCGTGTCCATCGGCGTCCCGACCGGGAAGCCCGCGATTAATCGGCCGCCCGACATGCAGTCGAGCATGGCAAATTCTTCTGCGACTCTGGTGGGTGGGTTGTATAACGCTAGCGAGTTACCCATGACGCAAATCGCGGGTTCTGTGGTGCGTCGAGTGAGTGTCGAGGCGATCAGGTTGGGCGAAGGCATCAGGCCGTAGCCGTTTTGATGGTGCTCGTTACAACAGATTCCATCGAAACCTAATTGGCCTGCATATTCGAGTTCGTCGAGGTACTCGTTGTAGTGTTGATGAACCCGCTTGGCGTCGAGCAGCTTTGAGTTAATGTCAACCCAGACGGATGGGTGGGTATCCCTAAAGTCATCGGGTAAGTCTTTGTATGGCATTAAATGAAACCAGAGGTTTTTCACGTTTCCCCTCGCACGATATCGATTGGACCAGTTGATCGTAGCACGGCCGATTCGGCCGATCCTGAGCCCCAGTTGTCTACGATTTCATTTGCATTAGAAAAGGGGTTATCCGGTGAGTCGAGCTATAGTCAGTGGAGAATTCCGAATTTGATAGAGGGGTAGTTTCGTGGATTTACAAGACGGGGTAGCGATTGTGACGGGCTCATCCTCAGGCGTAGGGGCGGCTTGTGCACGACAACTCGCTGAGAAAGGCTGTCATGTGGTGATCAACTATGCACACAACGAAGGGGGTGCCCGGGCAACCCAAACTGCTTGCGAGGAGTACGGTGTCGAGACGATTGTTCAAAAAGCCGACATTGCCGACGACGATCAGTGCCGTGTATTAGCCAAGGCAGCACTCGATAAATGGGGGAGGATCGACGCGCTCATTAACAACGCGGGGACTACTAAATTTAATGCCCATTCCAATCTGGAAGGTCTTAACAAGCAGGATTTTCTGGATATCTACGCCGTCAATACGGTGGGCGCATACCAGATGACCCGGGCGGTAGCAGAATCCATGCAGACCAGCGGCCAGGGAAGNGTCGTTAATGTGTCTTCCATTGCCGGCGTGATGGGGGTCGGGAGTTCGATCGCCTACGCAGCTTCTAAAGGAGCACTTATNACCATGACGTTGTCGCTGGCTCGAGCGTTAGGCCCAGAAATACGTGTCAACTGCATTTGCCCTGGCTTTATCCAAGGCGATTGGCTGGAACAGGGGATGGGTAGCGACGCGTACCAGACAGCTAAGTCGAATGTCGAAGCGACATCGCCGCTGCGGGTCGCGTCTACCCCNGANATGATTGCGGAAGGTATTTTGTATTTCGTTTGTGGGGCCGACGTGGTGACAGGTGAGACCATCATCATGGATGGTGGTATGCACCTAACGCAGGCCGGCTTGCACAAGCGGTAGTAGATCTNCAGATAAGCAGAACGTTGTATCGATCNTGTAACTGATGCGAATCAGNCGTCNACTTTCGGCTCTCATTTGANCTTTCGTTGCGGTCCGCNAAGTCATAANTNTGTAANAAANCCGTGGCAAANTTCCTNCGTGNAATCGCATCAAAGAGTTGTGGTCGAACTTTNNTTCAGACACGACGTTGGTNAGACACGTTGATCCTTTCCATTCCTAACCGATCNCGATTTTGCTNGGNGCTGGGTAAACCTAGCCTTTGNGTCGGGATGGTNGAGGAAGGGNGGATCAGCGATGATTGATCGGGTGTATTCATTTAGNCGGAAANATTATGTCTAGGGGTTCATTTCTCGACTTATTGGCGCAGTCGCCGGTNAAGCCGATGCTCGAACACGCGNTGATCGCAGGAAATTGCACGGATGAACTTGGGGTATTTATTGCTGCNTTGAANGAGAACGATTGGCAAGGNGCGATCAAATCTCGAGAAAGGATCGTTGAATTGGAGCACGAAGCTGATGATCTGAAACGAGAAATNCGCGGNCACTTACCGAAAAGNCTTTTTCTTCCNGTNCCGAGGGCNGACCTACTGGATCTTATTCGGCTTGTCGATCNATTGCCTAACACNGCGAAGGACATCTCCGGACTCATGACGGGACGGAAGATGCGCGTTCCGGATGGCATTCGCNCGAGCTTTACNGANTTTGTAACCAAGGCCGTCAGCACCGCNCGACAAGCTTCGGAATCAGTCGAAAGACTTGACGACCTGTTCAGAGCGGCATTCCGAGGCGAAGTTGCCAAAACGCTCGGAGTTTTGGTGCAGCNACTTGACGCGTTGGAACATGAGACTGACGAGGCAGAAATAGCGGTTAGGGCAGAACTCTTTGCGGTTGAAAACGATATCACCCCGATTGACGTTGTCTTTCTTTACGAAGTGGTGAAAGAGATCGGAGAACTTGCCGATAGAGCTCAGCAGGTGGGTCATCGGTTACTCATGCTCGTCGCAAAGTAATAATAAGGAGTTGGGTTAGCTTGGAGATCATTGCCGAATTTGGCAGCTCACTCCTAATCGTTGGGTGTGTGCTGGGTTTCTTTATGGCTTGGGGTATCGGATCCAACGACGTTGCCAATGCGATGGGCACTTCCGTTGGAGCCAAAGCGCTGACGCTGACAGGTGCCATCCTGGTCGCGTGTGTATTTGAATTTGCTGGTGCTTATCTGGCGGGAGGTGAAGTTACAGAAACCATACGGAAGGGGATCATTGATCCGAGCCTACTTGCTAGTACGCCTCATTATCTTGTTTACGGAATGCTGGCATCGTTGTTGGCTGCAGGCATTTGGCTGCTTGTGGCGTCGATATTCGGTTGGCCGGTATCGACAACCCACTCCATTGTAGGAGCNATTGTCGGGTTTTCGGCGGTATGTATCGGTAGTGAATCTGTCAGCTGGGGGAAAGTCGGTTCGATCGCATCAAGTTGGGTTATATCGCCTGTATTGGCGGGCACGATTTCTTTTGGAATTTTTAAGAGTGTCCAATCACTTATTCTGGATTGGCCTGATCAATTTCAGCGCGCCAAGAAATTTATCCCGGGATACATCTTTATAGTCGGTTTCGTAATCTGCATGGTGACTCTACTGAAGGGCTTAAAGCATCTAGGTATTGAGTTGTCCGCGCCAGAAAGCGTCGGTATCGCGATCGCTTTCGGGGCNNTCCTGGCAGGCATCGGTAGATTTCTTCTTAGTTATGTCAAAGAAACGGGAGCTTATCCGCGCCAAGGGAAGCTTTCTGACCTCGAGAGAGTGTTCGCCATCTTGATGGTATTTACGGCGTGCGCCATGGCGTTTGCCCATGGATCCAATGACGTCGCAAACGCCGTGGGTCCGTTGGCGGCGGTCGTCAACATTATCCAATCGGGCGGCCAAGTCATGGCACAGTCCGCTTTACCTGGCTGGGTACTGCTGGTGGGCGCAAGCGGCATTGTGCTCGGCTTGGTTATGCTTGGATACCGCGTCATAGAGACGGTTGGCCGAAATATTACGGAGTTGACGCCAAGCCGGGGATTCGCCGCTGAACTTGCGGCGGCAACAACCGTTGTTATCGCTTCGGGTGCGAGTCTGCCGGTCTCAACGACGCACACGCTGGTCGGAGCCGTTTTGGGTGTTGGGCTTGCGAGAGGAATTGGGGCGATCGACGTGCGGGTGGTGGGGAAAATCGTATTGTCGTGGATTGTTACGCTCCCCGCTGGCGCTTCGCTGTCCATATTGTTCTTTTACACATTTAAAGGGATATTCGGATAGGCGATTACCGGACCTTTTTTCGATAAACACTTTGATAGCGCGTTAGTCCTCTAGGTTGATCGTCTCGCCTGAGGTAATTTAAAACCAAAAGTGCTTCCCTCGCCTATGGTGCTGGTTATCGTCAATGTTGATTCATGTCGAAGGAGAATGTGTTTTACGATGGCCAATCCCAGCCCGGTCCCACCGTTTTTTGTATTCCTTGGCGAATCGACACGGTAAAAGCGTTCGGTCAAGTGTTGCAAGTGTTCTGGCGCGATTCCTGGCCCGCTGTCGGATACTTCGAACACATAGCCGTCCTCAACTGTTAACCAGCGTATTGTTATTTTTTCGCCCCCCGGTGTGTAGCGAACTGCGTTAATGATCAGGTTATTTATTGCACTGTAGATTTCTTCCTGAATACCTACGGCTATCGCTCCGTCATCTATCGACATCTCTATCACGTGATCGAAACTTTCCAGCTCCTTTATTTCACNCGAAATCGTCTCGATGATTTTTGCGACGTTAACGTTGTCCATTTCATATNTTGAGGGTCGGGGAGATGATTCGAGGCGAGTCAAAGTCAACAAGTCTTCCACAAGNTTCCTCATTCTTTGTACCGGAGAAAAAAGCCGGGCGACGATTTCCTCTGTATCTTGGATGGTTGCGGAATCTTGCAAAGCCTCTAGGTAACCAACGATCACGGTGAGGGGAGAACGCAACTCGTGCGAGATGTTCGCTAGAAAATCTTGACGCGTTGTTAGTAAGCGATTCAACGGTGTCACGTCCCTGACCAAAATGAGCCGGTGTTCGNCGTCGAAGAGATGGGTTCGGACTTCTAACTGGGTGTTAACGTCCTTCGGCGAACTGACTTCAATGATTTCGTCGGTCACAGGACTTCGGATGATTGTCTCCACGCGCGGATCCTGCCAGTGCTCAATGAGATTGATCCCGCGGGCTTTNATNGGTAAATCCAGGATGTCTCTGGCTGCATCATTGCTGNCGGCGATACTGCCGTTGCTTTTGATAACGATCCACGCTTCGGGTAGCTCTTTTAGTTGTGTTCGTAGCGTCTTGGATGCATTGACTAGATTCTTCGAGCGGCCACGAGCGTTCTTCACCTTCATGAATAGTCGGTTAGCNGGGACATATAGAAGTCCAGTAAACATTCGTGGNGGTGACAGTGNGTTTCGTGTCCATCGGCTAAAGTGAACCAGNTCGATGACAACGAGAATAATGACCGCGAGCAGACTCGCAATGGTGCCTNTGGTTGCGTCTCCAGAAACAAATGAAACGGTTGTACCCATAACGAGAACAACGAAGAGAACTCGAAAAATAAGAAGAGGTAGCGACGTTTTCATTTGCCGGAAGNTGTGTTGTAGACGTATCCAACTCCGTGGATCGTCTTGATTACTCCCGACTTACCTGAGGGCTCCAACTTTTTCCTGAGTCTGACGATATATACATCGACAGTTCGTTCTTCNACGTACACCGACCGCCCCCACGCCCCGTCCAGCAGCTGATTTCGACTGAGAATGCGATTTGGGTTCTTCATTAGATATTGAAGTAATCCGTATTCCCTCGGCTTAAGGTAGAGATTTTCNCCGTTGATTTGAAGCGAGTGATCGTGGGTATTCAACGACATTCCGTTGCTTTCGATCAGCGATCTGGCTCCATCCGTGGAGCGGCGTAGGAGGGCATTTACCCGCGCGATTAGTTCGCGAGGAGAAAAAGGTTTAGTTATGTAGTCATCGACTCCTGAATCAAACCCTTGAATCGCGTCAGCCTCCTCGCTCCTCGCGGTCAACATGATGATTGGTATTTTTTCGGTGTCTGCGCGATTCCTCAATGTTCTCGTGAGGCTTAAGCCGTCCATTCCCGGCAGCATCCAGTCAATGATGACCAGGTCCGTTTGTTGTTCGGTCAGGATTTGCATCGCCGCCTCGGCGCTTGGGGATTCGAAGACGGAAAACCCTGTGTTTTCAAGTGAGAAACGCAGGAGATTGCTGATGTCAGCATCGTCCTCGACCACCAATATAATCTTTTTGCTCATGGAGAACCGCGCATACAAGCCGCTATTAAACAGTCAGTCAGATGCGTCCGTTACCAAAATCATAACCAGTGCGTATTTTTCGTTTTCTAGAACGCCAATTGCAACCGGGTTGAGATCACGGTTGCAGCGTCATCGTCGTTGGCTGTCGCGATCTTCTCACTCGTTACACGGATGACATTGAGCATCAGTTTCACGTTTTTATTGGGATAGAGATTGAGTCCGGCGAGGTAGCCCGATACCACTTCGGTCGGTGCCCCATCGATGTCCAACTCAATGTGGTCTAACTTACCGACTAATTCCACGGCCCATCCGTCGGCCGAGGGCTTGATGATGTCCGCAATACCGGATTTTGCGTTGTATCCGCGACGTTCCCCGGTTAACGAGTAAGTGGCTTGCGAGTAATAGTGGTGTACGTCGCCGCTGGGACCGCCATTGGCCCCGCCGACCTTCTTAACGAATACCTCAGATTGCAGACTGAACGGACCAGAAATATAAAGACCCTCAACACCCCACTGCCGATCGCTGTCGATCGTGAGCGAGGATGAATCGAGTTTTCCGCCGGACTCGGCAATGTCGAGAGCGAAGCCTTTTTGCTGTATCGGTTGATCGATATTCCGGTCGGTGACGGCAATTCCTAGATGCAGCGTCNTCGAATCGGTGTCAATGAGGGCGCCAAACCAGCGCCCGGTNAANGCGATCCGGTCACCCCCGTCGCTNTTCTTGGGGTTGCCGGCTGGGTTAAACAAACCGATGCTCCAACCAAGCCTGCTGCCTTTGCTATCCAGGCGGATTCCAAACTCCGGTTGGCTATCGGTATCCGTTGCCTCCGTGAAGTAATTTCGTTCGATACTCGAAATTGATTTCGAACTCGTCAATTCCTCAAGACCAAAGGGCTCTTTTGTTCTGCCGATAAAGACGTCAAATGTTTTGAGCCCGGTATAACCGACACCGACGGTGTGGAGGTGGGCATTGCTTCCCCCCAACTTGTCCTTGATATCGATGTCGAACTTGAATTTCCACGCGTCGTACGCCGTGCCGCCGAGTTCGAGTCGCGAACGGCGAAGGTCCGTACTAAGACGACGAGAACCGTCGTTCGAGCGATTGAGGACCCCATCAAAGCTGTCGGCATCCCACATAATCCGGCCGCCCAATTTGAAAGAAAAAGCACCGTCGGATGACGAGATCTGGAAGCCACTTTCGGTCGAAATGACGGGTTCACTGGCATCGGCTTGGGATACAACGAGAAGACAGGCGAGCGAATACAAAAAAAGCGTTTTCATCACGTATAACCTTTGGCCATTCGCGCGAGCACGGCCAAGTGTGCGACAAAACTCATTTTGATGGGACTTTGTTACAGACATGTGACGTTGTTGACTATTTATGATGCGAACGTCTTTCGTTCGGTCAGGTGGTCGTTCATTTTGTAGGTTAGACTCGTGCAGCTTGACTAGGAGGAACTTATGGGTACGCAGAGGCAACTACGAGCCGTGGACGGCTTTACCTTTGGGGCATACGAAGCCCTACCAGAGGGCACGCCGCGTGGCGGGGTGGTCGTGATTCAAGAAATTTTTGGGGTCAACGGTCATATACGTGAAGTTACGGACGGATTCGCGCAAGCGGGTTACGCGGCGATTGCACCACAAATATTTGATCGTGCGGAACGGGACGTCGAGCTGGGTTATGAAGAAGCTGACATGGGTCGGGGTGTTGCGCTGGCTTTTCAAGGAACGGAGCGCGACAACACGTTGAAGGATTTGCAAGCGACCATTGAAGAAGCCGGCAAGTACGGCAAGGTTGGCGTTGTTGGTTATTGTTACGGCGGTCTTTTGACTTGGCTTTCCGCATGCGGCTTGTCGGGTGTTGCTTGTGCATCTGCCTATTACGGTGGCGGTATAGCCGGCGAATTGGAGCAGGAAGCCCATTGTCCGGTCATCATGCATTTTGGGGAGCTCGATGCACACATTCCCATGACCGATGTCGAGAAGATTAAGACAGCGCTGCCGGATGTTGATGTACATGTCTACGCGGCCGATCACGGCTTTAACTGCGACCACCGAGCTAGCCATGATGCGGCATCTGCGGAGCAAGCACGTGAGCGTACGCTGACGTTTTTCGAAGAACATGTGGGATGAATTTCTACACGCTGGGTGCGTTGGTTTGCCTGGTGAGTATGCATGGTGTAGCGGGCGCCGATAGCGAAAAGGACGAGGCCCCGACGAGGCTGGATCGAGTGATCTGTAAGAATCTGCCTGTTTCTGGAAGCCATCGAAAACAGAGGNTCTGCCGGACCAAACTCGAATGGGACGAATCACGCAAACGTTCTCGCGAGGACGCGCGGTACGAAAACAATTCAAAGCGCGNCACACGTCGTGAAGCGTCGTAGCGAANTNCNNGGTATCGGAGCGGCCGAATTGCCTTGNTGNAACGTATGCAAAAGGACCGTAGGAANNACGTTACANGCAGNAANTCCAAGGTTTTTCCGTGTTGACATCCTTATCTTCTTTGTTAATCTTTCCCGCTCCGTGGGGGGGCATGGTAGGTCCTGAATATATGAGCCGGGCCAAAAGCGGCGGCTTTTTGTATCGTCTCTCGCGGAACGCTGAACACGGCGTATGTTTATCGGGCACTGCGAACTTGATATTAGGTTGCGGTGTTCGAGGTTGAACTTTTTGTTTCCTTAGGAAGTCGAATGAAAAACGTCCAAGTATCAAGGTTGTCGACGTCGCTGATTGCACTGTCACTTGCCGTGCTCTCGACGAGTGTCGGCGCGACCGTTATCAACGATATCTTCAAGGTGGCAGAGCAGGTTAACGCGCAGGCGAAACTATCCCAAGTCAAAATCGATGCCACCACCGAACAAACGCGAGAGCTCTACGCCGACTACAAGGTGGTCTTAAAGGAAATTGAAGGCCTGCAGGTCTACAACCGACAGCTCGAGCGACAAATCGCAGTCCAAGAACGCGAGATGCGGGAGTTGGCTGCCTCGATTGATAGAGTCACCGAAGTCGAGCGACAGGTCATGCCGCTCATGCTGAGCATGATCGAGACACTTGATCAATTTGTTGAATTGGATATGCCTTTCCGCAATGACGAACGTCGAGAGCGTGTCGAGCGGTTGAGGACAATTATGGATCGTGCTGACGTGGCGGTCTCCGAGAAATTCAGTCAGGTCCTGGGCGCGTATCAGATTGAGAACGAGTACGGTCGGACGCTCGAAGCATACAGTGACACCATTTCGCTGAACGGCTCAGACATTATTGTTGATTTGTTGAAAGTCGGGCGGGTCGCGCTCGTTTGGCAGTCCAAAGACCGGGAAATGACCGGGTGGTGGAATAAGCAAGCAAGACGATACGAAGAGATCGACGAATCCGACTATGCAACCTCTGTGAGCCGAGGTATCAAAATGGCTCGTAAACAACTCACGGGTGGCTTGTTCGCCGTGCCCGTTATAGCACCGGAGTCTTGAGCATGAACGTACGAAATCAGATAAAGCACGGCATGCTCATCGCGCTAGCGGGATTTGTTGCGACTGGTGTCCAGTCGGAAGAAGCGGAGAAAGAGGAGAGTGCCATAATACAAGTGGGGCTTGATGTCGTGCCTGCGGACACGCTGGGCGACCTCCTAAAAAACGTGGAGGAACGTCGCGTTGTTGAAAGTCGCGAGCACGTGCAGCGTGAGCGAGACTTCCTGGCCAGGAGGACAAATCAGCAGAAGATGTTGGACGACGCCGAAGCTGAAAAGCGGCGAGAAGAGCTTCGCAGTGAACGACTCGAAACCCAATTTGAAGAGAACGAGATTCGTATTGGTAACATGTCGGAGCAACTCGATAAACGCCTCGGCTCCTTACGCGAACTGTTTGGCGTTCTGCAGCAAGTTGCGGGCGACACGCGTGGTGTATTCGAAGGCTCTATCGTCAGTGCCGAATACCCAGGTCGCGGTGAACCGCTGGGCGAACTAGCCGCCAAGATGGGTAGTGCGACCCAGTTGGCTTCCATTGAAGAGATGTCGGAATTGTGGGAAGCGCTACAACAAGAGATGAACCGGACTGGGGAGATCTCCCGCTTCACCACCACCGTCAACCGACTTGATGGTATTAAAGAACAACGACAAGTGGTGCGTGTTGGCGCGTTTAATATCGTTGGTGAAGACGGGTACTTGAATTACGACATTGATGTCGGCGCCCTCGTCGATTTGGCGCGGCAACCCTCGAGCGAGTTTCAGAGCACGGCCGTAGACCTTTTTGACGCCGACCGCGGAGATATGGTGGCTCTGGCCATCGACCCGACCAGGGGCGCGTTGTTAAGCCTCGAGGTTGAGAAGGCGACGATAGGTGAACAAGTCGGATCGATCGGAAAAGGCTTTGTCAACGGTCAAGGCGGCATCATGGGTGCGATCATCATCTGGGTTGGGATCGTCGGTGTGTTACTCGCACTCTGGCGTCTCGTCGATCTTTCGTTGGTTGGACGCAAGGTCAACCAACAACGTGACAACCCTGATTCACCTACCGACGACAATCCGCTCGGAAGGGTCCTGCAAGTCCACGAAGACAATCGTGGGGTAGATGTCGAAACGCTCGATCTCAAGCTTGGCGAGGCGATCCTGCAGGAAACACCATCGATTACGAAATTTATCAACATTATCCAGGTGATTTCCGTGGTCGCTCCTCTCATGGGTCTGCTTGGCACTGTGATCGGGATGATTCAAACGTTCCAGGCCATCACGCTCTTCGGCACAGGTGATCCGAAGATTATGGCGAGCGGTATTTCCATCGCGTTGATGACGACGGTGTTGGGTTTGTGTGTCGCTATACCGACAACACTATTGCATGCAATCTTGGCGCAACGCAGTCGTTCCGTGACACATGTACTGGAAGAGCAAGCACAAGGATTGATAGCCCAGCACGCTGAGGAATCCGGGCAGTCGCTCGGCTGATCGCGCGTGACGGATATTTATTACGCGATCGTTGGGTTCATCGAGCTCGGCGGGAACGTGGTTTATTTCATCGCGGCGACCACGTTTTTGATGTGGACACTGTTGTTCGAGCGCATTTGGTATTTTTTCTTTGAGCACGAAGCGATTGTGGGTGGCGTGGTCGGGAAGTGGAATGACCGCGCGGAACGGACTTCTTGGTCTGCTCGTGCAATTCGAACGTCGATTATTTCCGAAACGAGGCAGCTGATAAGAGGCAGTTTGCCGCTCATTCTCACCTGCATAACCCTATGTCCGTTGCTCGGGTTGCTCGGCACGGTGACTGGCATGATTTCGGTGTTCGATGCAATGGCGAGTCAAGGTGGAAACGCGCGATCGATGGCCGCGGGGGTATCGCAGGCAACGATTCCGACGATGTGCGGAATGATTGCATCCTTGACGGGCATCATGGGTTCCACGTTTGTTCGTCGAAAGATTGATCAAGAAACTGAACTCCTCGCGGACCACTTGACCTTGGAAGCCAGTGGGAGTGCTAGCTGATGGCGCGTCGGATGAATCGATTTTCAGCGTCCTCGGATGATTCAGACATCAATCTGACACCGATGCTGGATGTGGTTTTCATCATGCTCATTTTCTTTATCGTTACCGCGACGTTCATTAAGCAAGCGGGTATTGACGTGCTCCGACCCGACGCGTTAACCGATTCAGCCAAGCCCCTTGTGAGCGTTCTGGTGGCAATCGGTCCGAATGGGGATATCTGGATCGATAAAAATAAGGTCGATCCGGAGACCGTACGTGCGCACATCGAGCGCCTGCATGCTGAAAACCCCAAAGGTGGGATCGTCATTCAGGCGGATCGCTTGGCCAAGTACGAACGGTTGAAGGGCGTGCTTGATGCGGCCCGTGGTGCGGGCGTCACGGAAGTTGCGATTTCAACTGAGGATTAGAGGGTACCGCTGTGCTTAAACGATACTCTGCCAGCATTTTCGTGGGCGCGATCGTCACCGTCGTCCTGCTTTTCATCATGCAGGCAGTTATCAGTACCGATGAAAGTGGATTGAACGAGGCCAAAGGCGGAAGAATTCTCGACTTTGTTCGATTGCAAGAGGATGAAGAGCTTATTGTCAAACAACGTAAGCCCAAGCCACCACCGCCACCGGACGAGCCACCGCCAAATATGCCGAAGCCGACGTTCGATGCGACGACCTCGCAAGGCGTCGAAATAGGCATAGTGCAGGTGGACGTGAATATCGATCTTCAAGGAACGGGTGGATTTTCGTCAGACGGCGAATATTTGCCAATCGTCAAGGTCGCGCCAATGTATCCACGACGCGCAGCGGCACGAGGGATTGAGGGATACGTGTTACTGGAGTTCACCGTGACTAAAACAGGTGCCGTTCGCGATCCAAAAGTCCTTGAGGCGAAACCGCCCGGTATCTTCGATCGTGCGGCACTGAATGCGTCTCTCAAGTTCAAATACAAACCGAAGGTCGTCAATGGTGAGCCCATTGAGGTCAGCGGCGTTCGGAATCGAATTACGTTTGAGTTAACGGACGCCTAGGAGGGACCTGTGAAGAAACTATTGGCCTTTCTCGTCGTAGCTCTCCTGTTCGAATTCGGCGGGCAAGCCGTACGTCAAGTTACGGGCTTCGAATTGTCCCCGGCCTTGGACTCGGTAGCGTTTGCGGCGGAAGAAAGGAAGCGAAGAAAAGCGCGTCGTGTTCCAAACATTTCCGAAATGACGTTCCGGAGGCTTGCCCAGGCGCAGGAACTGATGGATCTCAAAGAATACGACGCCGCGTTGGAAGTCCTAATCGAAATGGAAAAGCGTAGCCGTCGCTATAACGGCAACGAAATGGGCCAGGTCTACTCAATGTTCGCGTTCATCATGTTCTCGAAAGAGGACAACCTGAGAACCATTCGCTATTACGAGAAAGTATTGGAGCAAGGGGACGACATCACCGAAGGGCTTGAGCATGGAACCATGTATTCGCTAGCCCAGCTCTATTTTGTTGAGGAGAAATATCAGCGATCCCTCGACATGATGGATCTTTGGCTCCGGAAGAAAGAAGATTTTGGTGACGACCCGGGTCCCAATCCCAGGTACTTCATGGGACAGGTCTACTACGCCATGAAGGACTACCCAGGTGCAACCGAGCAGATTGAGATTGCGATCGCTATGGCCGAAGCGCGCGATATGGTGCCCATAAAGGAAAACTGGTGGCAGCTCCTTCGGTTTCTCTATTTCGAACAGGACAACTGGGACCGCGTGCTTGACATTTTGCAGGTGCTGGTCCGCGACTATCCAAAACGCGACTATTGGGTTCAATTGGCGGGGGTATACGGACAAGAAGGCTATGAACGCGAGCAAACCTTGGCGATGGAGGTCGCTCACGCGGGCGGGTTTCTCGATCGCGAACGGGACGTTCTCAATTACGGTGGCCTCTTGATGCAAGAAGAAGTTCCCTACCGGGCTGCGAAGTGGATCCAGGAAGGGTTTGACGACGAGCTGGTTGAATCGACGGCAAAGAATTTGCAGAGCCTGGGTCAGGCTTACCAGATTGCGCAAGACGTTGACGATGCGATTCCTGTCCTGGAAGAAGCTGGAACGTTGTCAGACGACGGTGAGATTTTCTCGAGGTTGTCGCAACTTTATCTGGAAAAGGATCAGTATAAAAAGTGTACGGATGCCGCCGATAATGCGCTCGAGAAAGGGGTTGATCGCGAGTACAACACGGAAATCGTACTGGGCATGTGCTTGTTTAATCGGGATCGATTGACGCAGGCGCGAAAAACTTTTGTGACTGCCCGCAGGCACGCACGAGCCGATAAGAATGAATCCGTCGAACGAATCTGTAATCAGTGGATCACCTACATCGACCGAGACCGCATTCGACGTGACCAGTTGGCGAAAGCCGAGGCTGATTTTGTGGGTTGATTCGTTACGCCTTACCCGCGTAGCTTAATCATCCCCAATCAGTGGACGGGCACGGTGTGTTTACCGGTATTGTTCAAGGCGTATGCCCTGTGGTTTCTTGCGAACCACTCGCCGGCGTTACGCGCATTACTCTCCAGTTAGATGGGCTTGCTAGAGGTCTCGACCTTGGTGCGTCTGTTGCAGTAAATGGCGCGTGTGTCACAGCGGCTGAAATCGACGGATCGTTGGTTGGTTTTGATCTCGTCAAGGAAACTATCGAACTGTCGAATTTGGGAGAGCTTGCTGCGGGCACCAACGTCAATGTTGAGCGTTCTTTTCGAGTTGGTGACGAAGTCGGTGGCCACATTCTTTCGGGCCATGTCGCCGGCGTGGCTGTCGTAACGCAAATAAAATCTGACGACGGGCACCGGTTGGTAACCATGGCGATCCAGCGGGAGTGGATGGCGTATCTCATGCTTAAGGGTTTCGTTGCTCTCGATGGGGCCAGCCTAACCATCGCCGAGATTGATCGTTCGGCGGCGACGATTTCGGTCAGCTTAATACCCGAGACCCTTGCGAGAACCACGTTTGGTCGACTCGAAGTAGGGGATCGGATCAACCTTGAAGTGGATTCCCAGACTCAGGCGATTGTCGACACTGTTCGCGAAGTCCTCAAAGATGAAAGCTTGCTTGAAGGAATCCGCTAGATCGTTTTTTAGCGCACGTTCGAGACGACCACGCGGTTGGACGAAGAGATTGAGCTGGTACGGCGCGTTAGTCCTTTTTCCTCTGATTGGCTGCGGGCCGAGTGCCGATTTTCCCGAAACCGGGACAGTTGAATCCATCGACATGGATCGGATTATAGGGATTTGGGAGGGCACACTATCGCAAGCGAATCTTCGAATCGTTGTCCGTGTCGCTGATGAAGATGGCCGACTCATCGCGAGGTTTGACAGCCCCGATCAGAGTGCCTATGGGATAGCTGCTGACACCGTTTCTTTTGACGGTGAACGACTGGTATTCAACGTTGATTCGATCAATGCTGGCTATGCAGGGACATTAAATAGTGACGGCTCGCTGATCCAAGGCCGGTGGTCTCAGTCGGTGGAGTTCGAACTTGATCTTGCCCGAGTCGACAAACCCTCGGTTCGTGCTCGGGAGCAAAATCCAAAATCGCCATTCCCGTATCGTATCGAAGACATGCGTTTTCCTGGCGGGGCGCGTGGCGTTACCTTGGCTGGTACGCTGACCTTGCCGGAATCAGAAGATTTTCCAGTTGTTATCTTGGTTACTGGATCCGGTGCACAAGATCGCGACGAGACAATCATGGGTCACAGACCGTTCTGGGTGTTGGCAGATTATCTCGCGCGCAATGGCGTTGGTGTGCTTCGGTACGACGATCGTGGATTCGCCCAATCGACAGGCGATAT
>PBGU01000016.1 GCA_002719135.1 Gammaproteobacteria bacterium | reverse complement strand
TCGGGTTACCTGATGCAGAAAATTACCGGGTGGCTCCGCAGATGCATGTGGGAGATGTGATGACTAGTGAGGATTACGCGAAATTGGGTATGCCCGAACCTCCCGTCACGGAGGTTACTGAGGATGCCATCCTCAGTTTCGATCGCCCTGATATCCGCGCGGTCGGGATCCCCGGAGGAGGCGGCATCATGACGGCGGCAGCTCTGGCACTTTTCTACCAAGGCTTGTTGCATGGCAGTCGCGTAGGCGGACCGGTCGTTTGGCAAGACGAAACTCTTTCGATGGCTCGAACGGTGATTAGTGGGGACTACCGCGACATGCTGTTTGATCGGCCCGTCAATCGAGCGATGGGGATCGTGGTAGCCGGTGACGAGGCACGAAATTTTCGAGGATTCGGACATTTGAATTCGGAGCTCGCTTTCGGTCACGGCGGGGCCGGTGGCCAAATTGCTTGGGCGGACCCTGCCACGGGTATTTCACTCGGTTACTGTACGAACGGACATGACCGGAACCCTATGCGTCTCGGCCGTCGGGGCGTCAGTATTTCCAATAAAGCCGCCGACTTATGTGGTTAGCGCACAGATCGATTTTGTTAACTGTTGCAAATGATCTCGGACTGATCGAGGGGGACATAAAAGTAGGAGCCCGGGCGAAAGTCGTAACCAAGATCCCCGATTAACCGGAGTTGCCGCGGGGTGCATTGATTTTTCATTTGGGGCGTCACCTCGAAATCGTATTGGCGAAGGAAAAGCTGGCAATAGTTGTACAGCAGGGTTTTTCGTGGCTTATCAGAGCGATTCCGAGAAGGACCATGCCACAACGCATGTGGGAAGAGAAAGCAGTCGCCGGCTTTGCCGGTTAACTGAGCTGCCCCTGGAGAATAGGGGGTGACGGGAGGGTTTGCGTCAAACGGGAAAGGACGCATATGGCTCCCAGGAAAAACGGTCAGATTGCCTGAGTCGGGTTCTTCTACATCTGTCAGTAAATACATTGCTTTCATTGCCAGTGGCAGACTGGTTTCGGTAACTCGGATGCGACGTAATCCCTCGCCTCCATCCGTATGTGTGTATCCCGGAAATTTGTCTGTCGACGCCCGAACAATCGCCTGGGTCATGCTGAGAAGAATATTCGGCCCCATGATATCGACGACAAGATCGAACACAGGATTGCGGTCGAGTAGATCGACAAATGCCGATCCGTAAGGCAGCAGATCGCGTCGGTCCATGAAACCATCTGGGTCAAGATCGTCCGCGTGCGGAAGCCAACCGTAGTGACCGATGGGCATTGTTGGATCCCGCACGGGCTCCCAACCGGGTTCTTGTCGGATACGATCGAGTTCGTTGCTGAAGAACGTGACCTCATCGTCGCTGAGTATCTGTTCGAGCTTCAGATAACCGTCGACGTGCCAGCTCGCACGTTGTTGCTCGGTTAGTTTTTCCAACGTCATAAACCTATCGCACTTGTTAATCTGATCATAACGCTGATTTACCCGAATCGCTTAAGGGTTGGTTGTGTCAACGGATCGGCAGGCGGATTGGGTAAGGGGCATCGGCTATTCCGTGATTTTGGTATGTTAGTTGCTATTCCGCGAAGAACGCGCGGGTGGGACGGGCTGAAGCGATTCGTTACGGCGCGATTCCNGTTAGGGCATCGGTCACGNCCGGGATCGGAGGGAGAATAACANTGCGCAATTGGCGACTTGGGCTAGTGATGTCGGTATGGATGGCAGGCGCTATCTCGTATGCCGAGTTGANGACNATCGAGGAAATCCTTGANNGTCAGAGACCAGCGGTGGTCGAANTCGCTGACGCNCTTTGGTATGCNGCGGAACTCGGTTACCTAGAGNATGCGAGTTCGAAGGTGTTAGGNGACTATCTAACATCNAACGGGTTTTCNATNGAACGTCAAAGTGCCGGATTGCCGACCGCATTTGTGGCGTCGGCGGGTCGTGGAAGCCCCGTAATCGGNATTCTTGCAGAGTTCGACGCGTTGCCGGGGATGTCGCAAGCNGCGGTTCCCGAGCGGGAAGTCGTTGTCGANAAAGCGGCCGGCCATGCNTGTGGACANAACCTTTTCGGTGCCGCTTCTGTTGCNGCTGCCGTNGGGCTTGCGAAATCGCTTCAGACGGANGGGCGGTCGGGAACCGTGCGGGTATACGGGACCCCNGCCGAAGAAGGTGGATCCGGAAAGGTCTACATGACACGAGCGGGCTTGTTTGACGACGTTGACGTAGTACTGCANTGGCACCCAGGTGATCGCAATAATGCCTCTCCGGAAAGTACGACAGCGAANAAGTCNGGTCGCTTTGAATTTCATGGTGTCGCCTCGCATGCGGCTGGTTCGCCNGAGCGCGGGCGGTCGGCATTAGACGGNGTCGAAGCCATGAATCACATGGTTAATATGATGCGGGAGCATGTACCGTCGCAGGCTCGTATCCATTACATCATCACGGACGGTGGCGCCGCGCCGAACATTGTTCCCGAGTTCGCTGAAGTCTATTACTACGTGCGTCACCCAAAGCCGGAACAGGTGGTGTCNTTGTTTGAACGTGTCGTTGCNGCGGCTCGTGGTGCTGCTCTCGGCACAGGTACNCAGGTGAATTACGAAGTGATGCATGGGAATTATCCGGTTTTACGCAACGACGTTCTTGCGNGCGTGTTGGATCGACATATGCGNACGCTTGGGGGAATCGAATACAGCGGATCGGAACGAAAGTTTGCGGATACGNTATACACATCGCTTATCGGGCCGTCTCTTAAAATTGGCAGTCAGCGTGAAATTCAGCCGTTCCGGTTTCGTCAGAAAATGGGATCGACGGATGTNGGNGATGTCAGCTGGNCGGTGCCGACGGCCGGTTTTTCGACNGCGACTTGGGTTCCCGGAACGCCATCCCATAGTTGGCAGGCGGTTGCCGCGAGTGGAATGAGTATTGGGCACAAGGGAATGATGTTAGCCGCAAAGGTGATCGCCTTGAGCGNNGACGAGCTNNTCCGAGANCCNAGTTTGATCCGATCTGCGCGAGCAGANTTCGTCAAGAATCGNGGCGTTGATTTCGACTACCAAGCGTTGTTAGGTGATCGCGAACCGCCGCTTGATTACCGAAAATGAGGGNATTGGTTCTTCATCCNGGNGCCATGGGGGCGTCNATAGCAGCNGCNGTGAGCAGNGCCGGTCACGAAGTCATTGGCGTNGCCAGTGGGCGCAGNCNAGCGACANTCGATAGAGCTCGCGAGGCCCAGATGACGCTCGTCGAGACTCTCGAAGAGGCNATAAGCCGGGTCGATNTAGTGTTGTCTATTTGCCCACCGGAGGCTGCGTTGGATGTTGCCCACGAAGTCCAAGCAACCGGGTATGACGGTATTTACGTCGATGGNAACGCGATTTCGCCCGAGACGGCGGCAGCNATTGGCAAACTCTTTGATAACAATTTTGTGGATGGAGGAATCGTTGGTCCACCCGCGTGGCGAGCCGGGGCCACACGTTTTTACCTTTCTGGTGCGATGGCGAAAGATGTTGTCGTATTGTTTGCCGATTCGTTGGTAACGGCCCGAGCGATCAGTGGAGGTGCAGGGGCCGCATCAGCAGTGAAGATGTGCTATGCCGCCTATACCAAAGGGTCCTCGGCATTGGTGTTAGCGATTCGCGCGCTGGCAGAGGACAACGGCGTGACCGAAACACTATTGGCTGAATGGGATATTTCGCAAAAAGGAATGCGTGATTCGAGCGAAAGAAGTGCGCTTGGAACAAGCCCGAAGGCATGGCGCTTTGCGGGCGAAATGCGAGAGATCGCAGCGACCTTCAATGCCGCAGGTCTACCGAACGGTTTTCACCTAGCAGCTGCGGAGATCTATGAGCGCATGGCACATTTCAAGAACGACGATCCCGCCAGACTGGAGCAAGTCATCGAGGCGTTGCTACCAAAACGATAGTGGTGAGCAGTCGCTCCCGAGAGTCGTTGCAACATTTTGCCGATTCTCTACGGAAGCAGCGCACCTCCCTCGACATCGATTGTAGAACCCGTCATGTAGTCGTTCTGAAGCANAAAGAGAATGGCTGATGCGACTTCTTCAGCCGTCCCNGCTCGTGGAATCAAAGTATTCTCNGTCGCTTTCTCAAAAAAACGATCGCGCCCTTCTCCCTGCATGGGGAACATGGGGGTATCGATCAACCCGGGAGCAACAACGTTGATACGTCGTGGTGCGATCTCGGGGGCGATAGCACGAACGAATCCTTCGACCGCGTTGCCAACCGTCGAGATCGCCGATGAACCTGGGTTGGACTTCCGGGCTGGGAAACCGCTTACCAAAACGATGGCCCCCTCGACAGCCATGTGTTCGGCGGCCAACCGGACCGAGTTAACGTAGCCCCACAGTTTGCGAAAAGATCCTTGAAATCCGTCCAAGTCCATTTCAAGAAATGGCCCGGAGGCGCGTTCACCACCCGTGGCGCAGTTGACAAGGATGTCGAAGGGGGCCGTGTCTTCGAATAAGCCCGACAAGGCTGCTCGATCAAGCACATCGATTTCTCGATAGGTCACGCTCGCTCCGGTAGTACTGGCGGCTTGTTCGATGTGCGTGGACGATCGGCTTCCGGCAACCACCGCCGCTCCTGCCTGTTCAAGTTGCTGTACCGCNGACAACCCAATTCCCGAAGTGCCGCCGAGAACAATCGCACTTTTTCCATTTAGATCCATTGATTCCCCCGAGAGACTAGATGTCACGGATCGATTCGATCCCCAGAGAAGACACGATGCCCTTTGTGACCACGCGCGTCCAGCAGTCGTACCACCCCGTCCGATCCACCGAGATGGGCTGCCCCGACAAGGACGAAGTATGTACCGGGTGATGCGAGGAAGGTTTCGATTTTTTGCGCAAAACCAACGTTGCGTTGGTTGACGAGGCGGTATTGGAATTCGCGGTACTCTGAGGAATGGCGTTCACGATCGCCAAATAATTGGGCGAGGGCCTCGTCGTCGCCGGCTAGCCAGGCGGACATTAGAGAAATGAGTTCAGCGTTGAATTCGTTGTGTCCTATGAGACTTTCGTCAAACATCTCAAGTTGTACCTCAAGCGTAGGGCTCGCGATGAGGAGCAGTTGTTCTTCGGGGCTTTCAAGTTCCAGTACCTCGCGATGACCAACACGGTGCAGGAATTGTTGTTCCATTCCCCATTTAGCTTGATAACCGAGGTTGGAGAGACGGGCTCGTGAAATTTGCATCGCAGCGAGCGCCGGTTTCAACCGACCGATCGACACGTAATCGATGCTCATTTGTTCAAGGATGCAGGCTAGACGGTCTCGTCTGGTCTCATCAAGCAAGCTAGTCAGCCCGCTATTGTTCGGCAGCAAGAGATGCTTGCTTACCCAAGCCGGTGCGGGAACGCTCGTCTTCGTTACATCGACTTCCACAGCAAGGTGGGTCGATTGTTCGAACGCGTTTTCAAGCTGATCGGGGAGCGGTCGTAGTGTTACGTTTAAGGCATGGACGGATCCGACAAGGTATAGCTCGGCTGCTAACGAACGGTAACGCCACATAAAAAGAGGCAAGGGCTGATCCCGACGGCCCAAATCCAGGTCAGGGTTTGCGGGGCGGTTAGCTTGGCGCAAATCCGGCGGGCAATCGTCGGCATGTACGGATCCCGCACACTGGATGAGGAGGAACAGAGTAATGCCAGACCATACCCGCATAGAATGGGATTGGACCCGCGTTCAGCCGCGCTCGATGTCGAGGGGGGTTTGGCCACGTTTCGTGATGACTGCGCATAGTTCTTCCAGCGCGGAATCCAATGCGGATTCGTCGGTGCCACGCATTACTAGGCTGGTGCCGTAAATATCGTTCCGATAGAAAGGGTAACTACCGAGATCGATCCCCGGATACGCCTCTTGAATGGCACTGAGGTCGTCGGCGATTTCGCTCTCCCCCAGATGGGCCGTAACGGATCTAGAGCGTACGATTGCGCCGCCACTAAGTACGATTGTTGACAACATTGCTTGCATAACCAGCGGAATCCCGGCCATCACGTAAACGTTGTCGAGTGAGAAGCCTTGTGGTCCGCCGGTGGGATTGTCGATTAGCGTTGCACCTTCTGGAACGCGCGCCATACGCAGGCGGGATGCCAGGACGGCGTCTGGGGCAGGGCGGCTTTTAATACGTTTCTCAATCTCGGCGTTCACGACGACATCAACGTTAAACGCGGCCGCGATGCAGTCGGTTGTAATGTCATCGTGGGTCGGTCCGATGCCACCAGTTGTCAACACGTAGTCGAAACGTGAACGGTAATCATTGACCGTGGTCACGATGACTGACTTAACGTCTGGTACAACCTGGGCCTCTCGAATGGAGACACCCATACCCACGAGATGTTTCGCGATGAACTGCAAGTTTGTGTCCTGTGTTCGACCGGATAAAATTTCGTTGCCGATAACGATGATTCCTGCAGTAACGATGTCTTCGTCCATACGCGCTCTCTTGTACTTCAATGTACCGGGTGTTGAATTAAAGGTATTCCTCGATCTTGCTTCACTAGCATTTGCGCGTGCCGTAGGTCAGTGTCCCGTGAACTCGGGCGTTCGCTTTTCGGCGAATGCGCGGCGTCCCTCTTTGTAGTCGTCGGAGTCGAAACAGGCGCTCACCAGTACCTCGACCGCCTCGACGTCATCGATCTGACCGCCTCGTTCGTACGCGTTAATAGCCGCCTTGGCGGCTGCTACCGTCAGCGGTGCATTTGTAGCGATTTGGGTCGCGTAGGCAATAACGTCGTTTCGGATCCGGTCACGGGGCGAAATAAATTGCACGAGGCCTGCGCGTTGAGCCTCTTCGGCACCGAGAAACCTGGCGGAAAATAAAATATCGCGTGCGCGCGCGGGTCCAACGACGCGTGCCAGTTTCGCCAGTCCAGCGTACTCGTAGCCAAGTCCGAGTTTTGCTGCGGGAATGCCAAAGGACGAATCGGGGCTTGCAAAACGGATGTCTGCGGCGAGTGCAGTCGCGAGACCGCCGCCAATGCAGTAGCCTTCGACCATGGCAATAAGGGGTTTGGTCACCGTTGCCAACGCACGACTACCGGATGCAGAAATACGCGCGTACTCCTCTTTTTGTTCTGAATTCGCGCGTTGTTTATCAAATTCGCTGATATCCGCGCCGGAGACAAAAGCCTTACCGCCAGCGCCCGCCATGACGATAACTCGCACGTCTTCGTCACCTTCGAAATGCGCGACAATTTCTCCTATCGCTTGCCACATCTCGAGTGAGAGTGCGTTGTGTCGGGCAGGATTGTTGAATGTCATCCAGCCGATTCCGTCGGTTATCTCGGCACGCATCCGATCCGTATTCAATTCCAGCATTATTGGGTTACTCCGGCTTGGCAGGCTCGTTGCAGCAAAGCGCGCGCTCGTTTGACGTGAGGCGCGTCGACCATTTGGCCTTCGAATCGAAACGCTAATTTGCCTTCGACTTTAGCCTCTTCGAACGCTTTCAGTAATCGTTGCGCCGCGTCAACGTCTGCATCGTTGGGTGAAAACGCTGAATTGACGACGGGTATTTGGTCCGGATGGATNGTAATTTTTCCCGTGAATCCAAGTGACGCGCCNTCGTGGCACTCGCGTTCAAAGGCTTGTTGATTCGCNAGGTCAACGTAGACGGAGTCGATAGGTTGAACCCTGGTCGCGACNGCGCAAAGCAGAGTNTGCTGCCGACAATACTCGTACACGCCGAGGTAGTCNGCGTGATTGTTTCGGTTTCGTGGGGCCCCCANCGCCGCGGATAGATCTTCAGCGCCCCAGGACATTGCCACGATTCGGGGACAAGCACCGAAAGTTGGAAGNTTGAGTGCCCCTTCAGGAGTCTCTGTGGCAATCAGAATCAAACTGACGCTGCGTCGAGGATGCCCATAAAAACGTTCAAGTTGAGTCAACTCGGTATCGATGAGATCTAGGTCGTTGGCGTGGCTCGGTTTGGGCACCACGTACGCGTCAGGTGGGTTTTGCATGGTCTCTTTGAGGTCATCGAAGCCCCAGGGCGTATCTAGCGGGTTAATCCGTACCGTAACCTCTTTGTCGCCAAAGTCGATATCGCGAAGCCATTCAGCGATGGTTCGGCGGGTTCGAATTTTATGTTCAGGGATAACGGCGTCTTCGAGATCGAGAACGAGGCTGTCCGCCTGGCTCGAGAGTGATTTGAGCAACATTTTCTCGTTTGCCCCGGGGACAAAGTGCATCGAACGCCGCAGACGTGCACGGGCTTCGGCTGTCATGTTGGTTTTCGCATCATCATCGCTCCTCGGCTGCAGGTACAGACGATTTCACCGCGTTGATTGGATCCGGTGTGTTCGAAAGTGACAATGCCTCTATCCGGTTTGGTGCGGCTNGCACGCCGATCGATCACTTTTGAAGTGGCACGCACAGTGTCCCCGATAAAAACCGGGTGCGGAAATGTCGTTCGATCGAATCCGAGGTTTCCGAGGGTGGTGCCGAGGGTCGTGTCGGCCACGGACAGACCAACGACGAGGCCGAGCGTGAAAATGCTGTTGACTAAAATCCTGCCGTGTATGGATTGACGGGCAAATTCTGCGTCGAGATGAAGGGGTTGAGGATTCTGCGTTAACGAAGTGAACAGGAGATTGTCGGTTTCAGTCACCGTCCGGCCGGGTTCGTGCTCAAACGTTAGACCGACTTCCAACTCTTCAAAATACTTTCCAGACAATGTTTTCGACTGCCCTGTCAGCGTTCTTTGGCCATGCTAACCTCGGTGCATGGACTTTGAAACGACTGACGAACACCAACTCATCCGCGATGCCATTGGTAAGATTTGTGCGGACTTCCCCGATGAATATTGGTCGAAATGCGACAACGGGCACTTGTTCCCATGGGACTTCTACAATGCCCTCGCGGAAGCTGGTTGGATCGGTATTGCGATCCCTGAGCAATACGGTGGTTCCGGCCGTGGCATTACCGAAGCATCGATCGTATTAGAAGAAGTTGCGGCGTCGGGNGCCGCCATGAACGGNGCAAGTAGCGTTCACTTATCGATNTTTGGCATGCATCCGGTGGTCAAGTACGGATCCGAGGACATGAAGCAAAAGTATTTACCTCGAGTTGCGGCAGGCGACCTTCACGTCGCTTTTGGCGTGACTGAGCCCGATGCTGGTACCGATACCTCGTCGATTACAACCACGGCACGGTTAGACGGCGATCAATACTTAGTTAAAGGACGCAAAGTGTGGACCACCAAGGCACTGGATTCGGAGCGTGTCTTGCTGTTGGTGCGCACTGAGTCGAGAGAAGCGGTTGCCAAACGAACGGAGGGGATGACGTTGTTGCTCGCCGAACTGCAACGTCCTGAAGTTACCATCTCACCGATCGATAAAGTTGGCCGGAACGCGGTCGCATCTTGCGAGGTTGTTTACGACGATCTTCCCGTGCATCAGACGGACCGCGTTGGTGAAGAGGGTAAGGGATTTCGGTATTTGCTGGACGGCCTCAATGCCGAGCGTATCCTCGTTGCGGCAGAGGCACTGGGTATCGGTCGCGCGGCGATGCGCCGCGCCGTGGGTTACGCCAATGAACGTGAAGTATTTGGCCGACCGATTGGTCAGAATCAAGGGGTGTCCTTCCCGTTGGGCGAGGCACAGATGCGACTTGATGCAGCGGAGCTGATGATTAGGAAGGCGTCTTGGTTACTCGACCACGGCGAACCCTGTGGTGCCGAAGCAAACATGGCCAAGTGGTTGGCAGCAGACGCCGCGTTTCAGGCCGCGGATCAAGCAGTACAAACGCACGGCGGCTTTGGATACGCACGCGAATTCCATGTTGAACGCTACTGGCGCGAAGCACGTTTAATGCGAATTGCACCCATATCCCAAGAGATGATTCTTAATTACGTGACGGAGCATGTACTGGAGCTCCCGCGTTCCTATTGACCGGTGACTCGAAGTCGAAGCGAACCTCCACGGGGCGATGATCTCAGTGGCCGCCGAGCTTTTTGCGTTTATGCTGGACGTAATCGACGAGAATGTACTCGCCTAATTTTTCCGGCGACGTGTAGAACACACGGCCTCCATTGATGCGGGCGATGTCGTCCATGAATTCCTTTAGGTATTGGTTGGCGTCAAGCATGAAGGTGTTGATGGCGATGCCTTTTTGTGTGCAACGTTTTACCGCTTTGTAAGTTTCGCGGATGGTCGCGGCTGTCGGTGGATAGGCAAATTGTGCTTGTCCCTTTTCCAGATGGGCGGTCGGTTCGCCGTCGGAGATCATGATGACTTGTTTGGTAGAGGCATCGTGTTTTGCCAACAATCGTTCTGCCAATAGCAGCGCGTGTTGCATGTTCGTCCCGAGTAAATACTCGTCCCATTGAAGAAACGGCAGATCGTGGGCTTTTAGCTCTCTTGCGTAGGCGGCAAAACCGATGATGTAGAAAGAATCGCGAGGGTACTGGGAGGTGATGAGATTATGCAGCGCGAGCGCCACTTTCTTTGCAGATTGAAATGAACCGCGTAAAGCCATTGACCACGACAGGTCGACGAGCATTGCGGTTGCCGTGGATGTGACCTGTTCGGAACGGTAAATCTCAAAATCTTGGTGGCGTAGGCGGACGGGTGTGCGTGGACCGTCGCGATCAATGGCGTTGCGAATCGTTCTTGGCATATGCAAATGAAATGGGTCACCGAATTCATGGGCTTTGGTCTGCTCCAGTCGTTCACCAAAGCGACCTTCTTCGGGGATGGCATGGTTACCCAAGCTTTGTCGCCGGAGTCGCGCATAGATTTCGCCGAGCGCACGTTGCCCAATCATGCGCGACCCACGAGGGGTTAGCTCCCACTTATCGTCGCCGGTCGGTCGCACGTAGCCGGCTTCTTCGAGAGTGTCGAGTAATTTCTTGAGGTCATCGATCGACTCCACGGCCTCATCACCCAGAAGTGATTGCACCAGATCGCTATCGATATGGTCCGGGTCGCCGCCGCGTTCGGCCACTTGTACCTGGGCGATGAGGTCGTCGATCTGGTGCATCTCATCCATGAGTTCCATGGCAGCTTCGAGATCGATTTGTTCCTTACCATCGAAGCGAAACCGGGATCCTTGTGGGTCAAGGAAATCCATTTCTTGCGCTAGTTTCTTTAGGGCGGATTCGAGCTGCGGATCACCCAACCGATCCGACATCAACGATTGCAACTGTTGTTGTTGATCGGGCGTCAACGAATTCATTAACGACTGCGACGCAGCCATCTGGCGACGCATCTGTTCGAGCAGTTCGTCAAGCGTTTTAGGCGGGGTGTCACCGAACATGTCGCCGAATTTGTCCATGAAGTCTTCGAACCCAGGGTCCTCGCCGGCAATTTTCTTGACGAACATTTCGTTCATGGCCTGAACCATGTCTTTCAGCCTCGTGATATCGCCGTCCGACAGGTCCTTGACCATGTTTTCGACGTTCTTGAAGAATGTTTGCGTCATCGCTTTACGTAGTTCGTTTAAGAGGTCGAGATATTTGCGTTGGGCATCTGGGTTTAAGAATTCATACTTTTCTAGCGCCTTCATCCTTCCTGCGGAATCGTCAGGGAGTTCATCCAGCGTTTCTTGGCTACGCTCGGCGATTTTCCGCAATACATCGTTAGCGAACGTTTCACTGTCCTGATCTAGCCATTCGTCGATGGTGTTCTGTTCCATCGCTAGGATTTCAGTAAGTTTTTGTTCGATGTCCTTCATCACACTCGACAGGTCAAACTGTTGCAGNCGTTCACGCTTTTGNTCNCGGAGCTGTTTCAGCATGTCGCGTAACCCNTGGATATAGCCNCCGTCNGGCATNGTCATGCCGCGGGACAATAGGTTACGCATTGCCCACTTTAGGTCGCCGTATTCCATNAGGTCCTCGGCGATNGCGCCGAGGACATCGTCGGCAGACNANGGGGNTTGTTGTGAACCGTCCCACGAGCCGTAGCGAAAACGTGTGGCAAAACGGTGCATNTCTCGCTANCCCGAGAAGGAGGCCGTGTGACCGACGGTGTATTTGTTGAGTAACTCGTGCAGGTGCAAACCCTCAAGTACGAACTCGACTGCAGCAGGCATTTCGGCTCTTACCGTCGTCAGGTCTTTCACCGCTTCCCTAAGACCGGCAACGCGCTTGACGATTGCGGTGTAGTCCGCGGCCGTTGCCGCTTCGCCGATTTCGACGGTCAAGCCCTCGTTGAACGCCAACGCAATGGTTTCAACGGCATCGACATCNATACACCGGTCGAACACTTTTTTTACGGCGGCCACGAAAATTCGTTNGGTAATCTTGTCTTCCTGGCCCTCTTCCATCGCTTCAAACTCGACTTTCCCATGCAGAGAAGGAACGATAAACGGTAAATCGGATAGCCGCGGGACNACGTTCTTTTCNCCCAGACGCAGTGCGCGTCGAAAAGCGTTTGCGAGTAGAGCTTCGTAGTTGGCAACCGATGCTCTCACGGACACACCGGACCGTTGGTTAATATCCGGCGAAAGACGNGCCTGGTGCGTGACCTCGGCGATGATTTCCTTCATATACTGAGGGACGNNCAACTTGTGGCCGTCCAGATCGAGTTCCGTATATTCCTGTTCCATGATGGAGATCTCTTGCTCGATCTCCTGGGGATAATGCGTACGGACCTGGGCTCCGTATCGATCTTTGAGCGGCGTGATAATGCGACCGCGATTGGTATAGTCCTCGGGATTAGCCGTCGCGACGAGAAAGACATCCAGCGGCAAGCGGACGCGAAAGCCTCTAATTTGCACGTCGCGCTCTTCGAGAACATTCAACATCCCGACCTGAATTCGTTCGGTTAGATCGGGCAGTTCNTTNATCGCAAAGATCCCTCGNTTGACNCGAGGAATTAANCCAAAGTGGATCGTCATNGCGTCCGCAAGGTAGCGCCCCTCNGCNACTTTGATGGGATCAATTTCCCCAACCAAGTCGGCGATGGTGATNTCGGGAGTCGCGAGTTTCTCGCCGAAACGCTCGTCGCGATGGAGCCAGGTGATGGCCGCGTTGTCGCCCTCTTCGGCGACGATCCGTTTTCCTGTTTCCGTGATTGGATCGTAGGGATTCTCGGGGATTTCCGCGCCTTCNAAAACNGGAATGAATTCGTCAAGAAGCGTTACCAAACTCCGTACCAAGCGCGATTTAGCTTGCCCCCGCTCGCCNAGGATTATGAGGTCCTGCCCNCCGAGAAGGGCGTTGGTGATTTGTGGNAGGACGCTATCGTCGTACCCGATGACGCCTGGAAACAGCGGNTCNCTTGCCNTTAATTTCTTGATNAGGTTTCTACGTATTTCAATCTTGACCGGGAGTGTTTCGTAGCCACTGNCGCGCAGCGCTCCGACGGTACTAGCTCGGTCCTTCATGCGCCCGAGTGTGTCAGGCTCAGTTTCGGTTGGCAACGAAGTGATCGAGTTCCCTCCTCGATCNTGACGATNNCGTCATTGAACGAGCGGCTGCGCCGACGAGCGGCGGATCAACAAGGTAGAATCGGACCATGGAAGGCGATCGCGAATATTGTTCAGAACTCAGTCGTACGCAGGGCGAACCGATGTTGGGAACAGCCGAGCCGGTCGATATATGGCTATTGCTCGAATACAAGCCGGCGTGGAAATCGCGGGCGGTCGAGGATAACGGTCTGGAAGACGAAACCAATCGATGGCTTGAGGATAGCCTCAAGAGGTGCGCCGAGAGGGGCTTGAAAGCCCGNCCNCAATTTATTCGTCGGCCAGACTTTGACCNAGGNACAACGACGTTGTTTATCGCTCGAAATAACNCNCTGGGNCGGATCGAAGNGTCCGAATACGACGCCATTCGGGAGGTCGACGTNCTTACATCTGATCTCGCANCGGTGCGNGAGAACGTTTACTTCGTTTGTACCAATGGTCAGCGTGATCTTTGCTGTGCTAGATANGGATTGCCTACATTTGCGCGCTTGCAGGAACTCGTCGGTGCGCGCGTCTGGCAAACGACCCACCTTGGAGGCCATCGATTTGCACCCAATGTCCTGGCGTTACCGCAGGGGATTCTCTACGGTCGAGTNGACGTTGATGTGGTCGATGCATTTGTCACCACTATCGAATCGGGAGACGTATCGCGATCCCATGTGCGCGGTCGNTCAGCGTTTCCGCCCGAGGCNCAGTTCGCCGAAATGCAAGTTGCCGGAAGGGTCGAAGCGCTTTTGGATATTCGGGATGACCGGGTCCGTTTCCGTACAAACCTGGGCGAGGAGGAGGTTCGGGTTCGTTCCGCTTCGATTCCTATGCAAATTGTTGCAAGTTGTGGTGACGCCGAGTCTAAAGACGTCTACCCGATCAGCGGAACTGCGTGATCCTGTCGGGCATATCGTTGAGGACGAAATACTGTAGCACGTGAGTTTCTGGTCAGCTTGTGGACTGCACGAACGTTTCGATGGCGGCATTAAANNTGTCCGCTCCTTGCATATTGACGGCATGCCCGGTGTCCGTTTCTCGGACCGTGAGGTGGGGCATTTTTTCCTCAGCGAATTCGCGATGCGGTTGGAACCCGGTTTCGAATCGTCCACAGACCAGAAGCGCCGGTCGGGAATTTAGATGCAATTCACGGCGAACGGACAAACCTGGCATCGTGTGTTCTAGCGTGTTGGCAATTCCTTCGACATCCAAGAGCTTTGAATCGGCGACTAGTGCATTGTAAATTCGTGAAGGTAATCGGNGCGCATGNCGGGGATGAACGGGGATTCGTTCAATTGCTTTTGCGCCGCCGTGACGCAANTTATTTGCCGAGGTCGCGCCGTTCTCCGNCCAAGATNTAATCGTTTCAGGTGNCGCAAACGCNGACGCTGAGTTNGTGAAAATGTGCCCGANGACGCGTTCGGGGAATGTTAAGGCGTAACGGATTGTNAATGCAGCGCCCAACGAATAACCNCACACGTACCACTGCTTAGTTCCCAGTNTGGACCGAATAGCATCCATNGCNTCGACGTACGCAGCCGNGTGGTATGACNCNGGTTCGNTTGGNGACGGGGANCGACCGTGACCGTAGAGTTCCATCACNACNGGTTGNCAATGTTGCTGCAATGCNTNGAGGTTCGACAGCCACTGGGATCGACTTGAAAGNAAGCCGTGGACCAATAGTAGAAACGGCCCTTCACCTGCGTGAACTTCCCAAAACGGTTGTGGCATCANAGCTGTTGGGTAACCGCCGANACGAACTCCGTCGTGGTCGCCGTACCNCCCTGGTCGGGAGTCAGGACATCGCCGTGNGAGTAAACGCGTGCAATGGCTTNCTCAATCTTGACGGCTTCAGCCGCGAATCCTAANTACTCCAGCATCATGGTTGACGANAAAAGTGCCGCCGTGGGGTTGATAATATTCATGCCGGCGATGTCGGGNGCGGTGCCGTGGGCGGGTTCGAAGTACGCNTAATCGTCGCCAAAACATCCACTTGCCGCCAACCCCAAGCTCCCGACCAACCCACCGGCGGCATCTGACAATATGTCGCCATAGAGGTTGGGCATGACCACCACGTCATACTTTTGCGGTTCGCGAATTAGCCGGCAAGCAAAGTCGTCGACAATAAAGGATTCAAACGTAATGTCGGGATAGTCCGACGCGACTCGTTGGGCGACCTCAAGAAAGAGGCCATCGGTTTCGCGAAGCATGTTGTGTTTGGTAGCACAGGTCACTTTGCGTTGACCGGCTCGTTTACGTGCAAGTTCGAAAGAAAATCGAACGACACGTTCGGTGCCTGCCTCGGTGATGGCTTTTAGGGCGTAGCGACCAACGCCCATTTCGTGGACAAAACCTTTGATGTTGCGCCCCGTAAGCGCTAGTGGGGCCAGATCGGTAAGCTGCCCTTCGGCACCGATGTAGAGATCTTCTAGATTCTCACGAACGATAACGAAATCAATTCCATCGGGATCAGCCAATGGACTCGCGCATCCGGCTAAATATCGACACGGACGAACGTTGGCGAACGTTTCCTTGCCCCATCGCAGGTACATGAGAGCCGCACCTGATTTACCGCTCGTCGATCCGAAAAAGGTGGTATCGGCACTGTCGATCAACGCGCGTGCATCATCGGGGAAAATAGAGCCGGTTCGGGCTTCCGCTGCTTCTCCGACTTCTGGGTAGACCCATTCCAAACCAATGTTGAGCGAATCCAACAGAGCGACCACGGGCTTCATGGCTTCGGGGGCGGCATCGTCCCCCTCGATCACGGCGATGGTTTTAATCATCTCGATCTCCTTTAGGATTAAGCATTCTGCCGTTCAGACGTACGAGTTAAAAGAAATGTTATTCCCGAGGCCGTTGTTGGTTTTACTGTTCATGGCTGCCTCCGGTTGGGGTTATACAGAACCGCTTTCCGTTGAAGACCGCGCGCTTGTCGATAGGGCGAGGGCAAAAGTGGGTTCGACGGAACACGAAATCTGTGCATATACCCTCAGCTCTGACAATGGACAGACGAAGACCCGGGTTCGATTCGATCCGTCTGGTGGTGGTAATCCATGGCAATTGTTGGAACAAGATGGCAAGTCGCCTGACCGAGCTGAAGCGGAAGAATACGAAGCGCCGTCGCAGGCATCACACCCGGCAAACGTCGACGTCTCCGGTCTCGATAGCGAAGATCTACATGTGCTCCGTCGTGATCCCGATCGGGTCGTTTTTGGATTTTCGCCGAGAGACGATAGAGGCGATCTAATTCACAAAAGTGTTTCGGGGGAATTAAGCGTGCGGCGCGCTGATGCTGTGCTTATCTCGACACTAATATCGGGTGCGAATTTCCGTCGAGCCGTCGTCGTGAAGATGCGTGATTTTCGAATTCAGACCATGCTCGATTACGATCCCGAAGTCGGAGCGGTGGTCATGCAAGCTATGGATATGGCGATGGACGGAAGCGTTGCGCTGAAAAAGATCGAAGTAGGATTCCATTTGGATTTCGGAGATTTTGACTGCCCGTAATGGGGGACTCAAGCTTGCGTTTGCAGTGCGACCGTGTCAGTTGGTGCACCGCCCGTACGCGCCAGGTCGAGCGAACGTCTTGGGTCCAACGCGTCGCGTACCGCCTCGCCGATAAAAATAAGCAAGGTCAAAAGGGATGCGAGCGTAATGAATACGAAGATCCCTAACCAGGGCGCCTGTAAATTGGCTTTGGCTGATGAAAGCAAGCGGCCAAGAGAGGGCGAATCTATGGGCAGACCGAACCCGAGAAAATCGAGTGCGGTCAGGGACGTAATTGAACCGTTGAGGATGAATGGTAGATAGGTAAGTGTCGCCACCATCGCGTTGGGTAGGACGTGGCGCCGCAAGATGGTGGTCTCAGATACACCGAGGGCTTTTGCAGCCCGGACAAATTCAAAGTTCCGGGTTCTCAGAAATTCCGCCCGCACCACACCCACGAGCGCCATCCAGCTAAATAATGCAAGAATCCCGAGGAGCCAAAACACGTTTGGCTCGACGATGCTGGCGAGAATGATGAGTACAAACAGGATCGGCATACCCGTTTGAATTTCGACCAAACGTTGACCGATGAGGTCGACGAGTCCGCCAAAATACCCTTGTAGCGCACCGACGGTGACCCCGATCGATGAGCTGATAAGCGTGAGGGTGAGCCCGAAAAGAACGGATAAACGAAAACCGTAGAGTAACTTGGCGAAGACGTCGGTGGCGCCACCGTCCGTCCCTAACAAATGAATTCCGTCCGGAGGTGACGGCGCGACCTCGTAACTGTAATCGATGGTGTTGAAAGAAAACCGAACGGGTGGCCACAGCGTCCAGCCGTTTTCTTCAATGCGGCCGATGACGTACGGGTCGCGGTATTCGGCCTCAGACTCCAGTACGCCGCCAAGGTCGGTTTCCGTGTAACGGAACAGCATGGGAAAGTAGAGTTCGTTTTCGTAGGAGAAAACGATGGGTTTGTCGTTCGCGATGAATTCGGCGAACAAGGACACAACGAAGAGTCCCAAAAAGATCCTAAGGGACCAAACGCCGCGTCGGTTTGACTTGAAGATTTCAAGCCGGCGCTGATTTAACGGCGTCATTCTCGTGCCTCGAAGTCGATCCGGGGATCGACAAGCGTGTAGACAATGTCGCCAATAAGCTGCATCACGAGACCGATCAACGTGAAACAAAACAATGTGCCGAAAAAGATTGGGTAGTCGCGCTTCACGATAGCTTCGTAACCCAGCAATCCGATGCCATCGATTGAGAAAATTACTTCAATCAGGAGCGCGCCGGTAAACATGAGACTGACGAAGGCGGCCGGGAACCCGGCAATCACGATCAGCATACCGTTAGGGAACACGTGGCCAAAGAGGACGCGCCGCTCGGTTAAACCCTTGGCACGCGCCGTAAGCACGAATTGCTTATTGATTTCCTCCAGAAAACTGTTTTTGGTCAACATGGTTAGGGTTGCAAAGCCACCGATGGTGAGAGCTGTCAGAGGTAGAGCAAGGTGCCAGAAATAGTCGCGGACCTTCGCCAGCGGCGAGAGGCCGTCAAAATTCTCGGAGAAAAGATCGCGCATAGGGAACCAATCAAGATATGTGCCACCGGCGAAGAAAACGATCAACATGATCGCGAACAGGAAGCCCGGGATTGCGTAGGCGACAAAAACCGCCGCGCTCGACCAAACATCGAATGGAGTACCGTCGCGCACGGCTTTGGCCATCCCAAGAGGGATCGAGATGCTATAGATGAGTAGTAACGACCAGAGACCCAGGGAAACGGAGACTGGCAAACGTTCGACCACGAGATCGAGTACGGCCTTGTCTTGGAAGTAACTTTCACCGAAATCCAGCGTGATGTAGTTGCCGAGCATCAGTAAGAAGCGCTCGTGCGGCGGCTTATCGAAGCCGAACGCCTCTTCGAGACGAGCAACAAATTCGGGATCGAGTCCTTCGCTGCCGGTGTAACCGCTTTCCGTCGATGGGCCCATGCTGCCGGCGGATGACACCGACGCGGTCGACGACATACTCATCCCGGACGCCTGGATGATCGCCTGTTCGACAGGTCCGCCCGGCGCAAACTGCACGATGACGAAATTGATAACCATGATCCCAAACAACGTGGGGATGATCAGAAACAAGCGCCGTAATAAATATCGACCCATAGCTACCTGCTCTGAAATTTCTCGACGGCGGCAGCCCGTTCCCGGTCGAACCACCATGTCTGGACATGGGCTGGTCGAGTTAAGTTACCTGCTTCGACCCAGTTATAGCGGTTCCAGTGGGCCAGTCCGATACGCGTCTTGGTCATGCCAGGGACAAAATAGAAATTCCAGAGCATGACGCGATCGAATGCGCGGATTGCGGCGACGTAATCCGAGTAGGTGGTCGCGGTTTTGATGCACTCAATTAAGTGGTCAATGGCTGGATCTCGCATGTTCGACCAGTTGTTGCCGTATTCGTGCTCCGCAGTGGCGCTACTAAAGTTATTGGCGATGAGATGTGTTGGCGTGTAATCAGGAAGAAACCAAATGGCACCGCCATCGAAGTCACCGGAACGCATGCGAAACAACCAATTGGATATTTCTGGAGACTTGGCCGTGGACGTGATCCCGAGTCGTTCTAGGTTCCGCATGTACGGGATGAACGAGCCGGCGAGGGCTGGTGATACAGCAACGAGGCGAACATGGAAGGGTTCTCGAGTTTGATGGTGGATGAGCTTGCCTTCTTCTACGATCCAGCCCGCCTGTTTCAACAAAGCTGCCGCCTTGATGAGATTTTCGCGATGCCAACCCTTACCACCATTGGGCGGTGGCCGATAAGGTTCGGAGAAGACGCGCGGCGGAACGAGATGGCGGATCGGCTCCAGGTACTGCAATTCGCGTTCAT